>DATHWI010000029.1 GCA_035460805.1 Verrucomicrobiia bacterium
GGAGCGGGGCTTTAGCCACCTTCCCCAGATTCGCGCCGCACTTCTGTATGGGTCGACAGCCCAACTGCTTGCGACCCCGGAAAAACTAACGCTGGCCGATGACTTGCAGGTCATTCTGCTCTATAGCGCCGATACGCCCGCGGAAGAGATCGATCTCCGCTGTGGGTTGGGAGAACTGGTGGGTGACCTGCGGGGACGTCCGCTTGGCATTACCTGCAATGTGCACCTAGAAAACATGGTGGCATTACTCTCTGGTGCAGAAAGTGGGGTGGGGCCAAGTATGTACCGCCACCTGTTCTATATGGGAGGCAGGAAAGACGCACTGACGCTCGGTAAGAAAAACCCCGTAAGTTACTTGCAACCTACCTGGCTTGATCATTCAAAGCCAACGGTGCAAAATCTTTTTTACCGGCAAGGCATGGAGTTCCTTGCTGCGAGGGAGTCAGTCCTGTCGGGGTTGTTTACCCGGGGCGGAGATACGTCGTCGGAGCGCTATAACGCGCTTTCCGATGTCCTCTCGGGACCAGTCCGGCTCGCGCGCCAGGCGTGTGAAGCATGGAAGGGTGTCCAGGCATTCCCCCGGGGCGATACAGCTGACCAGGTGGCGCACATGTATCGCCAGCTCGTGGAAAAGAAGGGTCTCCCTCAACTGGCAGACGAGCTTGACCGGTTTATTGGGCTCAAGCAGCAGTACGTGGAGCGCGTAAAGCCCCTTTTTAAGGAGGGCAAGCACCGCTACCACGTCTTCCCTAGTACCAAGACAAGGGACATGTACCGGCAGATTCTTACGGAAACCATCCATAGCAATCTGGAATCGTACGTGAGCTTTATCCGTGGCAACCGGATCTTGTTTATGCGGTAGTATCAAAAGGCACCCGACCGGGTGTCTTTTTCTAACAGGTTTGCAAACCTGGAATCGAATTGCTATTTCCGACGGCTTTGGTATGGTGGGCTTACTTTGAAAATAGGAGTGGAGATATGAGTAGTTTGTTGGAGTTAGTTGAACGCCCTTTACGCCAGATCCTCAGTGCTGACTGGGAAGAAGTACTGGCAGTTAGGTTGTCTTACGTGGCACAAACCCCTTTGTGTGTGCGTAATGAGCAGCTCATAAAAGAACTGAACCAGCTTTGTGGAAAGAATCTTTCCCCCGGCTCATTCAGGGCCGCAGACGAATGGCTGAATGAAATCCGGTCGTCCCCAGAGTTTGCGGCCTACAGGAAACTTAGTATCGCCTGCGAAGTTACGGCGAACTACCTTGAGGGGCCTATGGGCTGGGATGCTGAAAGTGCAAACCTTCCAGACTGGCAGCTTGCATGGTGGACGCCGGTACGGTTCAGCCAAAAGCATGGGGTGGAATTCTATTCCCGCAAGCTGGATGGCCAAGAACCCTCAGGTCGCAGTATTTGGGATGGTGGATGGCGTCATCTTCCCTTTTACGTTGTGGAACCTTCCTTCCATGGCTTGTCCCGTAAGCACCAAGAAGGATGTGTCAAAGCCTTGGCTGTAACACGCCTCTTCTCACTTGCAGAGTCACTTTCTCGGTACGCCCCCGCCTCAGTGTTGGCCGGCAGTGCCTAAATCAAAAACCCCAGCCATTCCGGCTGGGGTCCTTTTTTATATTACCGGCGCTTTAACGGGGTAAGCGCATTCTTATTCACCCAGTTCTGCCAGCTTACCAAGATTGGTGCGGCATTGAAGATGGAAGAATACGTACCAACTGCAATCCCCAGTGTAAGGGCGAGGATAAAGTTGCGGATGGACTCCCCACCAAGGAGAAGGAGTGACACTAGGACAATCAATACTGTCATGGAAGTGTTCAGTGAGCGCGCCAATGTCTGGTTCAGGCTTGAGTTGGCAATCTCTTCAAACGGCTTGGTAGGAGTGCGACGCAGGTTCTCGCGGATACGGTCAAATACCACAATGGTGTCATTAACCGAGAAGCCAAGGATGGTCAGTAGGGCCGTGATAAAGAGTGCATCCACCTCAATGGTTGGGAAGAAGTGGCCGATGATAGAGAAGGCGCCAACGGTAAAGAGGATGTCGTGGGCAAGTGCAAAGATGGTGGTAACCGCAAAGCGCCAGCTGCTCGTAGGGCGTGGCACGGAACGGAAAGAGTATGCAATAAACGCCACGATAGCCAAAGCGGCTAAAATGACCGCTGTAACGGCTTTGCGAGTGGTGTCTTTAGCTACTGAGCCACCAATGTTCTGGAAACTCTGTTCGGTCACCTCCTGGCCATTGCTGGTGAAGGTATCTACAAGCTTGGTTCCTTCTTCTCGCGGTGTCTTCCCTTCTGCGTTAGGGAAGCGAATGATCACATCCTTGTCCCCGCTGGTTTGGATGGTGGCACCATGAATGCCTGCCTTGGCAATGTCCTCGCGGATGGTATCAGCGCTAGGCCTATCCCCTACGAAGCTGAGTTGTTGGAGAGTACCGCCTTTAAAATCGATACCTACGTTGAGGCCCCAAACGAAGAGTGAAATGATCCCTGGGATAATGAGAAGTGTGGATACGATGTACCAGGTCTTCCGGTTCCCAATAATGTTGAAAGCGCGTTTTTCCATGACTATTTGAATTCTAGGAGACGGGAGAAGCGGCTGCCGGCAACGAGAAGCATCCAGTTGCGGACCACCGTAATGGCGGTGAAGAGCGAGAGTAGCGTACCGATGATCAGTACGACGGCAAACCCACGCACTGGCCCGGAGGCAAAGATGAAGATAATGAAGGCCGAGATAAGCCCTGCCAAGTGGGAGTCGCGGATACTGGTCCACGCACGGCGGAACGACTCATTTACCGCTACAGGGAGTGGCTTCCCCTGCCGCAATTCTTCCTTCAGACGTTCAAAGGTCAGCACGTTGGTATCAATGGCAATGCCGATGGAAATAATAAACGCTGCAATGCCGGCCAGCGTCATGGTGACAGGAAGGAACTTGAAGAGTGCGATGTTCAGGAGAGAGTAAACAATGAGGGCTAGGCTGGCGATGACTCCGCACCAGCGGTAGTAGGCAATCATGTAGAGCAAGATAAGGAGGAGGCCTACCGCACCGGCAAAAATACTGCGGCTAATGGCATCGCTACCTAGGGTTGCACCAACCGTCTGCTCTTGGACAAGTGTCACTGGTACAGGGAGTGCACCGCTCTTGAGCTGAAGGGCAAAGTCTTTGGCGTCCTGGGCGGTAAAGTTACCGCTGATGATGGCCACGCCATCGGTAATAGCTTGGTTTACCGTAGGGTTCGAAATGAGCTGGTTGTCCAGGTAAATGCCAATTTGTTTGCCGGTATTGGCGGCAGTGGCCTCAGCAAAGGCGTCCTTGCCCTCATTGTTAAGCGTGAGGCGGACCTGCCACTGGTTGCCAGAAGTCAGGCCAGTTGCCTGCTGAAGAGGCTCTGCTACGGTTTGTTCGGCAATCACGTGCTTGCCTTCCAGGACTACGTTCCCTTCGGCATCCCTAAAGTCCAGCACAGCGGTTGAACCAAGGATCTCTTTGGCCTTGCTGATGTCGGAAACGCCAGGAAGGTCGACGATCATGGTTGGTTTGCCATTGCTGGTACCAGTACGAATTTCGGGTTCGGTAACACCTAGGGTGTTAACACGGCTCTCAAACACTTCACGCACACCATCCATGGCGGCAGCAACATCGCCAGCGGCAATTTTGCTGGTATCCGCTTCGTACTCAAGGTGGGCACCGCCTTTAAGGTCTAGACCCTGGCGCAGGGTGACATCACGGTTCCAAGTGCCCAGGAAAAGGCGTTCGGTACTAGGTTTAGCAATATAGCCGGCAAGGCCGGTTAGCACGAGGATTAGGACGAAGGTAATCCAAAGTCGTTGGCGCATAGGGTGAATTCGTTACGAGCGGTTTGGTGGTGTGTGCAAAACTGGGTACGGTAACAGCTTACCCTGTTTTGTGAGCTCCGGAAATACGGTGTCTTCCAGCATACAGAACTCATGCGGGATGGTGGCAAAAATCTTAGGTTCCATTATGTAGACACCAGTGAGATCGGTCAGGCTGCGGCTGGCCAGTGTTACCACTGGGTTGTGCTCACGGTGGAACTTGATGATGTTGCGCAGGTCTAGGTCAACAGGTTCAGCAATGTTCACAACAATGAAGGTTTGCTTGAAATGTTCTTTCAGTTCGGAAAGTGCGCCACCGGTCCCTAGTTCTGTTTGGTGGTAGGTAATGCGCACGCCGTACTCACTGCCGGTCCCGAGTTCTTGGCGGATCTTATCACCTTGGTACCCTAGAGCAACAATGAGGTCAAAGATGCCGGAGCGGCAGAGGGTTTGGAGGATACGGCGGATGGCCGGCAACCTGCGGACGGCATGCTCCCCTCCTGCTAAAATGACGGCTTGGCGTACCTGGGAAATCTGAAGGCTCTCTGTAACTAAAGATTCAACGGCGTGGGAACGGTTGCGAATGCGAATACCGTCGACAGTCTCGTCGATGCGTTCTGCAACTTCCTTCGAAAGTGAAATGGTGATGCGTACGCGTTCCTGAGGAGTCATAGATACAAGAAAAGAGGGTTGCCCCTCTTCAACTTCTTCACGATAGCAAGTGTCACCGCGCAGTGCTAGGTGGCAAGGAGGCGTGGGCTGACGGGTTCAGGGTTCTCTAGCCACTCGAGAGGTTTCCCTGCAGTGGTGACGGTGGTCTTGGCGTACGTGAACGCAACCTCCAGACTAGCATTGGCCTGCTCCCCTACCGTGCTCAGGTCTAGGGACCAGGCTGGGTAACGGGTGAAGCATCCGTATGAGTTACCCCTACCTTTAGGGAGGTTTACCTGGGAGCGCAGGCCACAGAGGGTGAAGTCTCCCCCACTGTCTTTGACAAGCAAGAGATACGGGTTGAGCCACCAGGCTGCTTCCCAGGTAACACTGCGCTTTTCATCCACAAAGTAAGCGCGGACGAGTCCAAGGAGTATGCCGCTTTCAAAAGTGAGAGTGTTTGGTTCCATATAATGATACTAGCAGGAGCCTATAGGGGTTGTCTTTATACCTCATTTCAGGTACGTTTCGCTTGTTCGCTGGAGGATTAACAATGAAGGAAAAAATTCAAGCCTGCTTGTTGGGCGCTGCAATTGGTGATGGCATGGGCCAGCCCTTTGAAACTATGTCGCGCAAACGGATTGCCAAGCTGGTCCCCGGCGGCGTCACCACGTTCATGGATGGCATGCAAATGAAGATCCGGGAAAACGCCAACTTACGAGCAGGACAGACTACCGATGACTTCCAGCTTTCAAAGATGGTGGGTTACTCGCTCATCAAGCACCGTGGGTTTAACCTGGAAGGAATGGAGAGCGCACATATACAGGCGCTTCGCAGTTCAACAGCTGGGTGGGGTGAAAATACCAAGCTGGCCATTCAGGCCTTCCTGGACTACGAAGAAACCGATGCGCGGGAGGGCCGAATGCGTGGCACGCCCTCAATAAGTAGTGGTCCCATGCGTGGTGCGGCAAATGGCGTGGCCATGAAGACTGCTCCCCTGGGGTGTTTTCACATGGCCCGTGATGGGGAGGCATTTTCCCAGCGCCAACTATGGTTGGAGTGCTACGCATTGGGTGTCATGACACACACAGATCCCCAAGCCTGGGATACTGCCTTTGCCGTGGCCTACCTGGCTGCTTGGGCTCTGGCTGATCCCATTGAAACGCATATGGATGCCAAGGATAGGTTGAAGCGGCTCATTGGAGCCATACCTAAGCAAAGCTCTTCCACACAGGCTGCGTTGGAACAGGGTGTGCGTATGATAGGCAATCCGGACAGGATTACCTTTGAGATCACACCCGGGTGGCTGGCAAACCAATCGGTGGTGTATTCCATTCTCATGTACCTTACCTATCGGGACGACTTCCAAGCGGGAGTTCTCCGGGCGGTGAACGACGGCATAGACTGCGATACTACCGCTTCAATGGTGGGGGCGCTCATCGGGGCTAACAGCGGCCTCGAGGTCATACCCCCGGAATGGCAGACCTTCCATCCCAGTTACCAAGAAGCCTTCACATTGGGTAGCTCTCTCTACGAGACAGCTAAACGATGCAGGCCGTAATTTCAGAAAGACCACCCAGTGCGGGTGGTCTTCTTTTTTACAGTGAGAATGAGCAGGGCTTGCCGGTTACCGGGTGGGTAAATGCCAAGTGCACAGCTTTCAGTTGTTGGTGGGTCAGTCCCATGCGCTCTGATAGCTTTTCAGAGGGCCGGTTGGCGTACAGGTGATCGCCAAGAACGGGGTGCCCAATAAACTTGGCGTGCACCCTGATTTGGTGAGTGCGCCCTGTTTCAATCTTTACACGCACTTTGGTGGCAAGTTCCGTAGGCCACTTAGGGTATGGCGCCCACACTTCTACTGGGGTGAAGTGAGTGGTGGCACTTCTCCCCTGCCCGCCTTCATGCGAGGCAACCATAGTATTAGTGGTGCCACTCTTGCGGTGAATGGGGGCCTCAACCGTCCTGGGTTCCTTCATTTCCCCATAGAGGAGCGTTTCGTATTCCTTGCTCACAGTGCGCTTATGGAACTGCTCGCTCAGTGCCAGCATGACAGGGCGCGTTTTAGCTACTACCATGAGGCCGCTCGTGTCTTTGTCTAGGCGGTGCACAATTCCCGGGCGCAACCGGCTTACCGTACTTTCAGGGTCATACAAGGCCCCTTTAATCTCTGGCCGAAGCGTAAGGAGGAGCTGGACGAGTGTGCCGGTGTCGTTGAAGGTATTAGGGTGGACTACCATGCCAGCGGGCTTGTCGATGACCATAAGGGCATCATCTTCATACACAATAGAAAGAGTCCCTGTTTCTGCGGGCGGGAACTCGGGGTCTGGTTCGGGTTCGGTAAAGCCTACGGTTTGCCCAACAAGGAGTACATGCTTAGAGGCGGCGGTCACATTGCCGTTGACTGTGGCGTGGCCAGCCTCAATAAGCCGCTGGATTTTGGAGCGGGAGTACTGAGGGAGCTTGCTGGTGATAAAAACATCCAGGCGTGTCCCCTCTTCAACCGTGAAGTTATGAGGCTGGGTCATCGAGGAGGGTTGGGAGCGGGTCGCCGGCCGCAATTTCTTTTTTGCTGAGGTTGCCAAGTTTGAGCTGAACCTTGCTCAGGCGTTTGTCGCTAGATTCAAAGCTCCCGGCTGCGTTCTTCAGATGAACGCCAACCTTGCGGTAGTCTTCGTCGAAGCGGGAGAGGTCACCATGGAGTTCTACCAGGCCGCGTTGGATTTCTTGCGCGCTCTGTTCAATCTCCAAACCACGAAGGCCAAACATGACAATCTCTAAGTAGGGATAGAGTGAGTTGGGTGATACTGGAATGACGTGATGCTCAAAGGCGTAGCGGGTCAGGTTAAAGCCGCCCTTGTCCTCAATGAATGCTTGATAGTAAACATTCTCAGCCGGGACATACATAAAAGCGTACTGGAGTGTTCCCTCAGTAGGAAGAATGTATTTCCGGGAGATTTCATCGATACGCTTTTTGACATCTGAGACAAAGAGCTTTTCGTGCTGCTTGGCGTCCGGGTTTTCCCGATCCATCATTTTCTTGAAGTTCTCAAGGCTGAACTTGGAGTCTATGGGAAGGAGGAGGTTGTCGCGCAGTTTGATGGCTGCATCTACTACCTCGCCGCTTTTGAAGCGGTGTTGGATGGAGATGTGCTGCTTGGGAATCATCTGGGTGAGCAGTTCCTCGAGCCAAATTTCCCCACGCTCACCGCGCAGTTTAGGTGCTTGCAGGATGTTCTGTAGATCCGCAATCCCCTGGCTCATGTCCAAGATGCGCTTGTTGTTTTCTTGGAGTTGCGCCAGGCGGGTCTGCAATTCATACACGACACGGCCGGTTTCAGCGACACGGTTGTGAAGTTGCCCCGAAAGGTTTTCAGAAGACTGTCGGTGTTGGTTAAGCTGCTCCAAAATAATTTGGAGGTTCTGCTGCTGGGCAAGTTGTACCGTCTGCATGAGCTCTTGGTTCATGGCGGTGACATCTGGCCCTTTTTTACGTGCCTGAGCAACCATCATGGCGCTGATGGCAAGGAGAACAACCGATACGGCAATGAGGACTATTTCCATGGGGATACTATACCAAACATTCACCGAATATACGATGAGCCATACCGCTTCCCGGAATCTGGGAAGTCACGATTGGCATACGCAGAGCGCATTTTTTCCACGATTGCCTTGGCTCGTTCAATATGGGTCACCAAATAGTCCTTTTTGACAGAGAAGCATGGGTTGCTCTTCGTGCGGAGGTAACACAGGCTTATCTCCCGGACTTGTTTGCGTTGTTGGATGAGGGCGGCAGCGTAGAGACCAAGTGGAAGGTTCTCCCGGACATCTGCCTCCTTAGCTTCTTTGCTGCCAGTTTTGTAATCGATAATGCTATGCGTACCATCCTCATGGAGGTCGATGCGGTCTACCTTACCGGTAATACGGAAGCCATCAGAAAGCTGGAGCGTAATAGGCTCTTCTACATACGCCGGGTAAAAATCAGGGGCAAGCGCGGCAAGGTGGGTGCGGATCATTTGTAGTCCAGCTTCCCGCTCAGTGTCCCGGTCCTTGCTGGTGGCGTACCCTTCCCCTACCCAGTGGCGGGCAAAGGTTTCTTCAAGGTCCAGCTCCACTTTTTCACGACGGGCATTGAAGATATCCCGTAGCGTGTTGTGTACCGCATTACCAAAGTTAATGGCGGTAATATCCTCAGGGATAATCTGTAAGACGTACTGCTCGTAAAATACGGCCGGGTTGTCTTCAAAGGCTTCCAAGGCTGATGCGCTCAGTTGGCGTGGGAACGCCAAGCCTTCGCGCGTGACTACCTGTTCTACCGGTGCGCGCATGGTGGTGCCCCGCAGTTCTTGGTCAGAGAAGTCTGGTGTTTCCGGTATCGGTAACGCTTCTGTCACAAAGGGAGAGGGTTTTGAACCAGTCTTGTTTGTCCCGTACCGGGCGGCATCGGTCAGGTAGAGGCGCTCCTTGGCGCGGGTAAAGGCCACATATGCCAACCGGCGCTCTTCCTCATGGGGTACGTTGTCCTTTAGGGGTGTGACGAGCTCCAATGGTAGCTGCAAGCTTCCCCCGCTCATTTGGAGCGGGAAGCGCCGCATCACCATGTTCACTACAAAGACTACTGGGAACTCCAACCCTTTGCTGCTGTGGGCGGTAATGAGGGTAATCCCTTCCGTGGGTGTGCTCAGTTCCGATTGGACGGTGACATCTTCCCCGCTCGCAATGAGCCTGTCCGTATGGTCCACAAAACTAAGGATGGTAGTTGGTTGGTGGAGCAGCTCAAACGTGCGCGCTTGGTTGTAAAGGGAGTTCAGGTGGATGGCCGCCCGTTCCTCCGCCGCTTCAATGAGCTTAGTCTGCCAGTTAGACTCCCCACAGATGTGAGCCCGAAGGGCTGTGGATGGGGCGCTGGCGGCGTGTTCGGCAAGGCGTTTCTCACAGTACTGCACGCTGGTGGCCAGGGTTTCATTCTCAATGGTTTCAGCGCTCTTGAGGGCGGTCCATAAGCTCTGATGCCGCTTCTTGGCGAGGATATTGAATTCTGCCACAGCTTCGCCTGACACATCAAAAGGCTCGCCTGTGAGAAGGCGGAACAGGTTTTCACTGTTGTGGGGCGAACTGAGGAACCGTAGGAAAGCGAGTGCCTGCACCACGCTAGGCTCTTGGAAAAAGTTCCCTTCCTTGGCGCGGCTAACCGGGACGCCCAATCCTTCTATCTCCTCATGGAAACTGTCGAGCTGGTTGTGAGAGCGGGCAATAACGGCAATGTCTGTAGGTGCGTACTCACCACTCTCCAGAAGGCCTTGAATGGTGGTGGCTACCCCTTCTGCCTCGTGGGTGCCCGTACTGTAATGCAAATAGGTTGGCTCAGTCCCCTCGCCTTTCTCAGCCACAAGCTGTTTGCTGATGCCAAGGTGCGCTTCTAACCGGTGTGGGTTGTTGTTTTGGATGAGCCTGTAGGCAGCATCTAAAATAGCTTGGGTGGAGCGGTAGTTCTGGGTTAGTGTCACTACACGCGCCTGGGGAAAACGGTCTTTAAAGTCCAGAATGTTTTTGACATTTGCACCGCGGAACCGGTAAATGGCCTGGTCATCGTCCCCAACGACAAACAAATTGCCCTGCTCTCCCGCTATGAGATAGGCAATTTCTGCCTGGATCGTATTGGTATCTTGGTACTCATCAATAAGAAGGTATTGGAAACGCTCTCGCTCTTCTTTCTGGACCAAGGGTGACGACTGCAAGATGTCCCGTGCATGCCTAAGTAGGTCGGCGTAGGTCAGTACATCCAATTCGGTGTACAGCTCCGTGGCAACGCGGTAACACTGGGCTAGCTCCAAGTACTCAGCAGCGCACTCAGCTTCAGGTTCTTCAGTGGCGGCAGCCAGTGCATCTCCCGCATGTTTAATGAGTACTGCTGGCGTAAGCTGCGCTTCTTTAGCTTGCTCTACGTAGCGGGCGATTTGTTTAAGGAGTGGGGTTGGGTTGTAGGCGCGGCGGTACTTCTCCAGGGGCAACCGCTCCATATGTTCCCGGAGTATCGCCACCTGGTCCGCCTCGGTGATAAGTCGGGCCTCAGGATTGATACCAATGCGGAACGCGTGCCGGCGGATGAGTTCGTTGCAGAAGGAGTGGAAGGTGCTCGTGGTAACAAAGGTGCCATACGGCAGAATCTCATCCAACCGCTCCTGCATTTCCCCTGCTGCTTTATCGGTGAAGGTAAGCGCGGCAATGCGTTCCGGTTCTATGTCGTGTTTAAGGACGAGGTGGGCAATCCGCTTGGTAATAACACTCGTTTTCCCCGTGCCGGCACCCGCCACAACCAAACAAGGCCCATCAACGTGGGTAATTGCTTCTAGCTGGGAGGTGTTGGTACCAGAGAGGATCTCCTGGATACGCTCGGCGTTTTCTTCGGACATCAGAGGTAGTGTATCAGGAGCGCAGCTTCCGTGCACTGGTGGCGATAAGGGTGGCAAATACCATGCCTACCATGAGTTTTTGTGCCAGTACGTGCACCGTGCGGGCATCGAGTGATGTTTCAGGCCGTGGACCAAGAAGGAGGAAGAGGAGGTAAAACAGGCAGGTAATGAGAAGGATGCGTGGCGCGTGCTCTTTGGTTGTCCGGGAGAGAAATGCAAAGGCAGTAATGAGCGAGGCCAAGAATGCGAGTAGTGCTACCCGGTGTGGCCAGAAGTATACGTCTGATGGCAATAGGCCTACTCCCAAAAGGCTGAGACAAGCCAGTGCGGCGCTCAGGCGGCTTCCCTGAGTCCCCTTTAGGGATTGGACATAGGAAGTAAGCGCAATGGCCGCACTTCCCAAGGCCATTGCCCAAAAGAGGTTGGTAAGGGGCTGGGGAGTATGGCTGTAAGGCAGCTTCACTCCTAAGTCACTTAAAAAATTGAAACCAAATGCGTAGCGGGCCTCATCTCTAAGAGGATTGCCGCCTGTGTATGTCAGCATCGCACAGGCGCTGGATACTACAAAAAGGATGCTTGCCCACAAAGTTGTCTCTACCTGGTTCCACGAAGCAGGTCGCTTCATTGGAAGTGGGCAATGGCGGTGGCTACTTCGTCTGCAATGCCGGCAATACACGGGAGGCCTTTGGCTTCCTCGGCATTGGCCCATGCAAAGTCAGTGAATGCGCCTTCCTCCAGGCTTACCTCTCCCCCGGCGTAAGTGGCGGCAAACTTAATGAGGATACTCGGAATGCCGTCAGGGCGGATGTACGCCACGCTGTTGAGGTACGTGAGCCCGGCACTAATGGTGACTCCCGCTTCCTCCATTACCTCACGCTCCAAGAGTTTCTCAATTGCCCCTTCGTAGTCCAAGACGTCACCGTTGAGGCGGGTTGGTTTGGTGATGTCCAAATCGGCCCACTCCAACTTACCGCCAATCACCCCGTACTTGCCGGGGTGAGCGGTTTCCTGTTCGCTTCGCTTGAGGAGTAGGCACCGGCCGTCTGAGGGCCGGTACACTACCACGTTCGCAACGACGTAGAACAGTTTGTCAGACTTAGCCTTGTCCAGGCTGATCTTGGATGCAGGCATCCTTTAGCTGCAGCCAGTGGTGCCACCGCAGTTGCGGCAGACATAGCAAGCTCCGTTGCGTGTGGTCATTCCACCACAGGCGCCACAGACCGGCGCATCGCTGGCAGTGTCAAAGTTGAACGGCTTCTCGTTGCCTTTGATCTCTAGGTGGACGGTGTGGTTAAGCTCTGCCTGGGCAACCCCTACGGCGCCAGCTTTCTCTTGCACGGTATCGACCGGTACGGAAACGGTAAGGTCTGTCGTAAGGTCCTCGTTCTTAGGGAGGTTGTTGTACCCAATCTGCTCGTGGGCAGTGCGGTCCAGGAACTTCATGCCCATCCAACGGAAGATGTAATCCACGATGGACTTGGCGATACGGATGTTCGGGTTGTTCGTCATGCCGGATGGTTCAAAGCGAACGTGGCTGAACTTGTTCACAAGCACCTCTAGCGGCACTCCGTATTGCAAGGCAATGGAAACGGCGGTGGCAAAGGAATCAATGAGGCCGGAGAGGGTTGTCCCCTGCTTGGCCATGGTGATGAAAATCTCACCTGGCTTGCCATCTTCGTAGAGGCCAACGGTAATGTATCCTTTGTGTCCTGCGATGGAGAACTTGTGGGTAAGTGATTGGCGCTCGTCGGAAAGCTTGCGACGGGTTTGGAGTGGTAATGGTGCGGGTGCACTTACGGCAACTGGCGCAGCTTCCTGCTCGGCTTTAATCCCTGTTTCCTCTTTCTTGTCTTCGTCCTTGTCCTTGGTACCAGCACTGTTCAAAGGCTGGGAGAGCTTGGAGCCGTCACGGTACATAGCGATGGCCTTAAGGCCAAGCTTCCATCCTTGGAAATAAATCTCACTGATCTCTTCAACGGTAGCTTCGTGAGGAAGGTTTACGGTCTTGGAAATGGCACCGGAGATGAACGGCTGGGCAGCAGCCATGATGCGGACGTGTCCCATTGGCTCAATGAACCGGGTCCCGTACTTACCGCACTTGTTGGCACAGTCAAAGATGGAGAGGTGCTCGTCTTTCAAGTGAGGGGCGCCTTCTACGGTCATCATGCCGCAGATGTGCTTGTTGGCTTCTTCAATCTCACGGCTGGTAAAACCAATCGCCTTAAGGAAGTCAAAGCTCATGTCGGAGGAGAAAGCGTCAGACTTAAGGTCTGCAGCTTCCAAGCTTTCCGTACTGATGTTCATGGTATTGAAGACGTGGGCCAATTCGAAGGTGCTCTTCAGCTGTGACTCAATTTTCTTCAAGTCAGACTCAGCAACGCCGCGGGCCTTCAAGGAGTCCCAGTTAATGAACGGTGCACCCTTGAGGGATCCGGTACCGGTAGCATATGTGATGATGTCGTCAATTTCAGATTCGGCGTAACCAAGGTTAGCCAAAGCCTGTGGAACGGACTGGTTCACAATCTTGAAGTGTCCGCCGCCAGCCAGCTTCTTGAACTTCACAAGGGCAAAGTCTGGCTCGATGGAGGTGGTGTCACAGTCCATGAGAAGGCCGATAGTGCCGGTAGGGGCAATAACCGTTGCCTGTGCGTTGCGGTAGCCATGCTTCTCACCAAGGGTTACTGCTTCTTCCCAGTCTTCCTGAGCAGCCTCAAGCAGGGTTGGCGGGCACAGTTCCTTGTCGATAACGTAGGTGGCATCGCGGTGCTTGCGCATGACACGGAGCATTGGTTCCTCGTTCAGGGCGTAGCCGTTGAAGGCGCCTTTGCGGGCAGCCATCTCAGCGGAAACCACGTAGGCCTTACCAGTAAGGATGGCGGTAAGTGCTCCGGTAATGGCAAAGGCCTCTGGGCTGTCGTAGGCAATGCCTTTGGTCATGAGGAGCGTGCCAAGGTTAGCGTACCCAAGTCCAAGTGGGCGGAAGTCGTGGCTGTTCTTAGCAATGGCCTGGGTTGGGTAGCTGGAGAAGTCCACAAGGATCTCCTGTGCCACAAAGAGCACGCGGATTGCCTGGCGGTAGCCATCAATGTCAAAGCGCCCGTCTTCGTCCACAAACTTCACAAGGTTGATGGAAGCGAGGTTGCACGCAGTGTCATCAAGGAACATGTACTCGGAACATGGGTTGGACGCATTGATGCGGTCCGTGTTGGCAGAGGTGTGCCAGTCATTGATGGTTGTGTCGTACTGTACGCCTGGGTCAGCACACTGCCAAGCGGCTTCACAGATCTGGCGCCAGAGGTCTTTGGCTTGGTAAGTGCCAGCCACGTTCCCTGTAGTGCGCTCGATGGTGTTCCATACTTCGTCATTCATGACGCGTTCCATGAAGTCATCGGAAACACGCACGGAGTTGTTGGAGTTCTGGGCGGTTACAGTGCCGTAAGCTTCACCGTTGAAGTCGGAGCTGTAGCCGGCTGCCACAAGGGCGGAAACTTTACGTTCTTCGCGTACTTTCCAGTTGATGAAGTCCTGAATCTCAGGGTGGTCCATGTCCAAGCAGACCATCTTGGCGGCGCGGCGGGTGGTGCCACCGGACTTAATGGAGCCTGCAGCGGCATCGAATACCTTAAGGAAGGAAAGAAGGCCGGAAGAGAGGCCGCCACCAGAAAGCATCTCCCCGCTTCCGCGGATCTTAGAGAAGTTGGAACCAGTGCCTGAACCGTATTTGAAGAGTGTTGCCTCGGCCTTAATAAGGTCGAACATCTTCATGAGGTCGTCCTCTGCGGACTGGATGAAACAGGCGGAACACTGTGGGCGGACATAGTTGTGCTCTAGCTGACGGACTTCGTGCTCATCAAAATCCCAGAACCAGTTACCCTTGGCTCCCAGGATGCCGTAGCGCTGGTGCAGGCCACAGTTGAACCAAACAGGAGAGTTGAAGGCGCCGCGCTGGGTTACCAGGATGGCAGTGAGTTCATCTTCAAAGGCGTCAGCATCAGCCTTGGAGTCAAAGTAATTGCCAAATTCCTCACCGGCTTCCCGGATGCTCTTGGCGATACGGGTCACAACCTGGCGGACACTTACTTCATGCCCTGTCTCCGGGACACCTGCCTTGCGGAAGTACTTGGAAACAACGATATCGGTAGCAAGCTGGCTCCAACCTGAGGGAATCTCAGCATCCTTCAGCTCAAAGATGGTGTCACCCTTTTCGTTGATAATCTTGGAGGTGCGCTTTTCCCAAGAGACAGTGTCAAAAGGGTGGGTTTTTCCATCGGTAAAGACGCGGGTAACAAGCGGAGAGGACTTAGGCATGACTGGTTTCTTTCGGATTAGCAGGCAACTTGTCGATGGCCTGGCTGAACTGGTCGAGGGTATTAAAGGCTTGGTAAACGGAAACGAAACGAACATAGGCAACTTCATCGGTCTTGCGGAGAAGGTCACGAACAAAGTCACCTACCTCTTGCGATGAGAGTTCCTCTTTACCTGTCTGGTAGACACGCTCAGATACCTCACTCACAATTTGGTCGATTTGAAGGTTGGAAACGGGTCGGTTCTTACACGCGGTCACAACGCCCTTGCGTATTTTTTCCGGGTTAAAACGTTCTTGGTTCCCATTTTTCTTCACCACCACAATCTGTGGGGCCTCTATTCGTTCGTACGTGGTATACCGGTACTTGCAGTCGAGGCACTCACGGCGGCGGCGGACTCCGTCGTGTACTTCCCGCGAGTCGACAACCTGGGTGTCGCGGTTTTTACACTTGGGGCACAACATGGCGGTAAGGTACTAGATATAGTGCTTCATTAATCGTAAGACCCCCCATATATTGCGTAAATATGCCTCGGACGTGGGGGTATAAGAAAGTGGCTTTGCGAGCTCTGTTTCGGATTATGTTCGGTAACTACATGTTGATATGTTTCATCAAAAAAAGAGCACATCTTGTGGATGTGCCCATGGAATGCAGCATTTAGCTGTCTAAGTGTATTTTCCGCTTGTCCCGGAGTCCGTTCTTGGTGTAGACGGGCTCAAGACGCCCTTCGCTGTCCCGTATAAGGATGCCCGTGGCTAACAGTTGGCGAATTTGGTAGTTGGTTTGTTCCCAGTCGCGGGAAGCGGGGTCAAATTTAAGTGCCCTGAGGAGGGCCTTATCAGTTCGCTTCCTTCTGTAGAGAGCCAGGAGAATGCTTTGTCTAAGAATTTCTGAGGGTTTTGGAGGTGCGCCAGTTTTTCCTGCCATGCCCTAGTTGTATCAGGACTTTCCCTAACAAAAAAGCCCCGGTTAAGGGGCTTTGCTGCTACTTCAGTTTGCGGCGGATGAAGGTTGGGACATCAAGTTCCTCTGCATCGTTCTGCTCTTCTTCGCGGTCGTGCTGGTTAAAGTCAGGACGGCGTGGCGGCTGGAGTGGCTGCTCGTACGGGTTTTGCTGTTGCTGCTGGTGCCCGTAAGGGTTTTGCTGCGGCATAGGCTGTTGGTCCTGCTGCTGCCGTTCCTGACGCATAGGCTCAGGCTGCATGGGCTGGCGCTGTGGTTGGGAAGGTTGGTACGGCAGTCCGCCTAGGGTGGTAACGGTGGTCTGTCCCGTTGGGTAGTTTGTACCGCTTTCATTAGGACGGCCCGTGGCTCCCACCATGAAACGGCGGTTCTGCTGTTGGCGGTTGGCTTCGTTTTCAAAGCCTGTGGCCACAACGGTAATCTTAACCTCACCCTGCATGGTTTCATCGATGATGGTACCAAAGATGATGTTGGCATCTGGGTCGGCAGCTTCGGTAATGGCCTTGGCGGCTTCGTCAATTTCGTACATGCCAAGGTCGGTGCCACCAGCGATGGAGAAGAGGATTCCCTTGGCACCATCTACAGAAAGCTCGAGGAGCGGGCTGTCGATAGCGGCGCGGGCAGCTTCAATGGCGCGGTTGTCACCTTGTGCGCGGCCAATACCCATAAGGGCGGAGCCGGCATCTTGCATGATGGTTTTGACATCGGCAAAGTCCAGGTTGATGATACCAGGCAAGGTAATAAGGTCTGAGATACCTTGCACACCCTGACGAAGGACATCGTCTACAACGCCAAAGGCGTCAAAGAGGGAGGTCTTCTTGTCGATGACCTGCAAAAGCCGGTCGTTCGGGATGGTAATAAGGGTGTCCACCTTGTCCTTGAGCTCTGAAATACCAAGGTCTGCTACCTTGCGGCGGCGCTGGCCTTCAAAGGCAAATGGCTTGGTGACTACGCCAACGGTAAGGGCGCCAAGTTCTTTGGCAATCTCTGCTACGTACGGCGAGGCACCGGTTCCGGTGCCACCACCCATACCACAGGTCACGAAGACCATATCCGAACCCTTAAGGGTCTCGTAAATTTCTTCTTTGTTTTCTTCTGCTGAACGGCGGCCAATTTCTGGATCTGCTCCAGACCCTAGGCCTCGGGTTGTTTCTTTTCCAATCTGAATCTTTACTGACGCATCGTTATTGGCGAGTGCCTGTGCATCGGTATTGATTGCCACAAATTCCACTCCGCGCATTTTGGAGTTGATCATGCGTTGGACGGTATTGCAACCACCTCCGCCTACTCCGACTACGCGAATAACAGCGTACCCGTCAGGGCCGCCTGGATTATTGTGAGATGTGTAACTGCGTGCCCCCGTGCCTCGAGTCATCATTAGCTGGCGTTATGTGAGATGAGCTTACGGAAGGATGTTTTTGAAGAGGTTTTTGGCGCGACCGATAGCGGAACCGAGAGGTAGATTTCCCGACCGCTTAGATGCTGTAGGTGCATTTCCGGCTTCCAGACCCCAAAGCATCAGTCCAACACTGGCAGAATACAGAGGGTCAGATATGTTGTCAATCATGCCTGAAACATCGTGGGTCAAGGTACCCACTTGCGCAGGCAACCTGAGGACGCTCTTGGTTAGTTCAACGATGCCTTCTTGCTTGGAGCCGCCACCGGTAAGAATGACACCAGCCGGGAGCATTCCCTCACGGCCAATCTTGCGCAACTCGTCACGGATCATCACAAGGATCTCGTTGAGACGGGCTTCGATGATCTCGGAAACATACTTAAGGCTGACTTTGCCTTCTTCCTTAGGGTCGATCTTTTTGAGGTCAAGTTCAGCGTTCTCCCCTACCTTGTCGGTGCAGGCGGTGCCGTACTTCACCTTAATGACTTCTGCAGTATCGATAGAAGTGCGAAGGCCAATGGCGATGTCGTTGGTGATATGGGTGGCGCCAATAGGAAGGACACCAGCGTGGAGAATGTCGCCTTCTTCAAAGACTGCAAAGCTAGTGGTGCCACCGCCGATATCAATAAGAAGCACACCAATTTCTTGCTGCCGCTTAGAGAGGACGGCGCGCGCACCTGCAAGCGGGGTGAAGACGGTGTCAGCAACGCGGACGCCGGCTTGCTCCAGGCACTTGGTGAGATTCTTGAGCGGCGCAGTGGCAGCGCTGATTACCTGGGTTTCCACTTCTAGGCGGATACCGGTCATGCCCACTGGGTCCTTAATCCCCTGGTGGCCATCAATAGAATACTCACGCGGAAGGGCGTGGAGGATTTCACGGTTTGGCGGCACGCTCACGGAGCGGGCGGCATCGAGTACGCGGAGAATGTCGTTTTCAGAAATCTCACCGTCTTGGCGGGACACGGCAATCACTCCCTTGGAGGAAGATGACTGAATATGTACGCCACCAATGGAAACGACTGCCTCGGTGACGGGCAGCCCGCTCATGCGCTCGGCTTCTTCCAGGGAGGCGGAAATAGAAGAAACGGTTTCTTCAATATCAACCACCATGCCTTTGCGAAGGCCATTGGAAGGGGCATAACCGACGCCGATGATGTCGATCCCTTTTTCTTGCATGTGACCGATACAGGTAGCAATTTTCGTGCTCCCTACATCGATTCCGACGACGACGTTTCTCTGACTCATATGTACCCAGTATAGGGATGATGTACTGGTGGGGCAACCCTATCAAAATTGGTGCGTCGAGGTATATCTCCAGGGAATAGAAAAGAGCACCTCTGAGAGGTGCTCTGGCGGGTCCCTTCCCTAGTTGGGGTGTATGGGAATAGACATGGCGTCGAACTGCCGGAAATACTCTTCGGGCCTAGGGGGCTCGGTGAGTGAGGCGATCAGCAGGTCGATGTCCGGCTCTTCTACCCTCTGAAGGTGAGCAAGGGAAAGTCCCCAGTTGGCTTCCGGTATGGGAAAGGGTGGTGGGAGGATGGGTAACCCTCCTTGGCACGATTCCGGGTAGAGAAGTTGGACAAGGGTGTGTCCGGGAGGTGGGCACACATCGTGAATGGTGAAGGGCTGTAGGCTATTCCTCCAGGTGTCAGTTTCTTCACTGGCCATGGGGGGATGCTGCAGTAGGCTTCTTACGTATGTGCAAACAATGGTGAAGATGGCCGCGAAGTCCACAAACATGCACTGTGTATAGCATAAAGAGTGCCCTTCGTCAATCTGGTACGGGCGGTGTGACCACATCCAGGCTAACTTTTCTAAGGATAAGAAAAGCGCCCCTGTGCGGGGCGCGTGAGTGAACGCTATTCGTAGCTTCGCCGGCTGCGTGTGCTGGAAGGCTCGTGTGGAATGGCTGCGGTGAGGCGCAGTGTGCGCCCCTGGAAAGCTGTGCCGTTCAGGGCCTCGATAGCCGCTTTCCCGGCCTCGTCGTCCATGGTGACATATCCTTCACCCTTCGGTAGGGTGGTAGTTTTGTCCGTGAGCACAACGGCGTCCGTGATCTTTCCGAATTGCTTGAAGAGCTTTCGGAGTTGGAAGTCGTTGAACGCCATGGCGTCCTGGTTGGCTTTCTGCCCTACACCTACTTCGACGACCGGCAATCCCAATATTTGAATTTTCATATTTGTTTTCGACTCCACATTCCTTGAGACGCGTGTCCCAAAAGATTTGCGGGAAATATACCACAAACACCCTGATTTGTCAAGGTGTTTGGAGTGGTCTGCCAGGTTAAAAGCTCCCTAGAACAGGGCCTTGATGTGAGGGTAGAAGACGAAAAAGCCAACACCCATCGCAATGAGGGCAGCAATGAGGACTGCGCCGGCCAAAGCATCTTTGACGTAGGCGATCTGGTCGTGGTTATGAGGGTGGACAATATCGAGCACCTTCTCAATGGCAGTGTTGATGATCTCGATGGCAAATACCAAGACTACAGCGAAGAAGAGAATGGCTACTTCAACGCGCGAGAGGTTAAAGGCATACGCGCAAATACCCAGGATAATGGAGGCAACCAAGTGTACCCGGGCATTTTGCTCGGTTTCTACAAGCCGAACAAGCCCGCGGAAGGCGTAGTAAAAGCTGCGGAAAAACCTGCGGTAACTAAATGCTCTCATAGGGTACGGGTGGAATATGGAGAGAATGCTTTGCGAGTACTTCTAGTATACGCCGCTCTTCGCTGATCCATGCAGCAAAATCCGTCTCGTGGTCGTAACAGAGGAGGTGGAGAAGCCCATGGTGGACCAGTTGGATGAGGGATTCTTGGTATTCCTCTGCTTTTTCCGGGCAGATCACAATGCTGCCAAGTAATGTTGGTTGCTGGCGCGCATGTTCCCTCAGGGTTTCAAAATCAGGAAAGGTGGGAAAGCTGAGGACGTCGGTTGGCTCGTCTATGTCGCGCTGCTGCTTGTTGAGGAGCTGCATTTGCTCGCGGTCAATGAGGGCCACGTCAACCAAGAAGCTTAGGTCCGGAAACGCCTCATCATACCCTTCTATAAAGGGCTGGAGGGAGCCTGATCCAATCTGTTCCGCATCCCGCTCGGTGAGGGCAAATGTCAAAGCCATAGGTACCTAGTAGAGTTCGTTAACAAGGCGGGCGGCGGTTTGACCATCTACACCCCCGTCAAACTTGGCCACGGCGGCTTTAATAAGCTCGCCTTTGTGGCGGGGCTCCAAGGCGCCTAATTCCGCAGCTTTTTCCTTAAGGAAGGCACGGACAGTGTCTTCATCTGCGGCAGCTGGCAGGTAGCGGGAGAGAATGGCGGCTTCTGCCTCTTCGGCCTCCGCTCGTTCGGTGCTGTTCCCCTGCTTGTAGAGGGTGGCAGCTTCGTGGCGCTTCTTTACTTCCTTGCGGATGATAGCGATGGCGTCTTGGTCACTTACTTCTCCCTGTTTGGCGATGGAGGCGTTTTTGAGTTCTGACTGAAGCATACGCAAAACCGAGACGGTTGTAGCGTCTCGGTTAAGCATGGCTTGCTTCAGGTCAGCACTGAGCTGGTCACTGAGCATAGGTGCAATTTAGGTTAGTACCACTGCTTTTCGTCGCGCAACTGGGCGCGGCGAACGGCGGCAGTCTTCCGTGCAAAACGGTTTGGCTCCTTCAAAAAATGCTGGCGGTCACGCACTGAACGGAGAATGCTGTGAGCCTGAAGAAGGCGGTTAAACCGACGGAGAACCTGCTGGTTCGTTTCTTTCTCTTTCTTGAGAACAATCATTTCGGGTGGAACCTGATTTAGATCTGAATAGTACCGACTTACTGTACCAGAAGGCTTGAATCTGATCAAGCGTTTATATTTGGGTCCTTCATATGGAGGCAGGCGCCGCCCAAGAGGTGGACATGCAAGTGGGGCACAACCTGGTGGGCGTTAGGGCCAATATTGGTCACAAACCGGTAACCAGTCTCTGCAATCCCCTCGTTTGCAGCAATTTCAGCCAGTTTGTTCATAAGTTCCCACAATAAGTCCTTGCTGTCGCTCATGAGAAGCTCGTGCATGCTCTTAAAGGGGTGCTTGGTAATCCCAAGGTAGTGGATGGGGGCATCCTTCTTAATATCTTCAATGACGATGATTCGTTCGTTCTCAAAAATAATGTTGGCAGGCGCTTCGCGGTCGATGATCTTGCTGAAAATGCTCTTATCGCTCATAGGAGGTCTTTGCTCTTAAGGAAATCTCGGTATACGTCTTTGATCCAACGGGTTTGGAGCTTGAGGATGTCCCCTGCTCCCCGGGTGCGGATCTCTCGGTTTACGATACCACCCTTATGCGGATAACGGTACTTCTGTTTCAGGGGTGAATGGAAGCCATGGGCATAATGGGCAAACTCGTGGAGGAGTGTGCCTTGGATGACGTACTCTGGCACGGTTTCGTCCTTAAAAAGCGAATTGATGGTGATGTACGTCACTGGTAGGCGGTACCCAGCGGTGGGTTTGGCGATGATGCTACCAAAGCGTGTCCGGCTCTCACGTCCAAAACGCACCAAAATGGTGTTTTCAATGGGCACGTCGGCAAAGTAGGTGCTGTGGATGTGGTCGAGCTGTTCGGCCAACCATTTGTTATCGCGCATGCTTCTAGGCTACCACATGATGTGTCTAACACCCCCGGTCATGTGCTTGTACTTTACCTGTAACCAATCTGAAGTATTCATTATCTATATTGACAAATATGCTCATCCGTGGTATATTTCGAACCATGCTTATTACCCGTATTATTCGGGGGGGTGTACGAGCTTCACTGCTTGTACAACATAAATTATCGCAGTCGCGGATGTGGATTCCCACAGAAATGTGGCGTCCGGCACGTGCACTGCTTGTTACATCACTCGTCGTGCGTGGGCTTATGCCTACCGCACTTGTGGCACCAGCTACAGCTGTAGCTGCCGGCCCTGACGACGCGGACCCTTCACCGCGCTTGGTGCGCGTGAGTGTGGAAGCCCAAGAGGCTCTCTACCTTACTCGCACCGAGGATCTATCATTAACCATTGCTTCCTCTGTGTTGCAGCCTATTCAGGTTGGTACCAGCGAGGCTGATGCTCGTGTTGCTGCGGAAGCAGCTGCGCGTGTTGAGGCTGAACGGGTTGCCGCCGAACAGGCCCGCATTAAGGCGGAAGAAGAGCGTAAGGCTGCTGAAGCACGCCGTGTTGCAGCTGCCAAGAAGGCCGCTGAGGCACGTAAGCTTGCGCAAGCAGCTCCCGCCTCTGTTAATGTAAGCCCGGTTACGTCCACAGGACGTGCCGAGAACGAGCAAATCGTTCGCGAAGCTGCTGCCAAGTATGGCGTAGACGTGAACCTGCTCCTCCGCATTGGTATGTGTGAGTCTGGCCTACGGTCAGAGGCACGCAACAAGAGCGGATCGGCTGCATCTGGAATGTTCCAGTTCATGCCGAGCACCTTCCGTGGTACGCCACAGGGTAAGGCTGGGATGTCAATCTTTGACCCCCGTGCCAACGCTGAGGCTGCTGCCTGGAAGATCTCACAAGGCGGACTTCGTGCCTGGAACGCTTCCAAGCACTGTTGGAACCGCTAACGGGCAGCCGACTCTCACCGGCAGAAACACATAAAATGGTTTCTGTTCGGTGGTGCCGGACTGCTAGCAAAAAAGACCCCCAACGGGGTCTTTTTTGTGTGCTAATAGCTTATTACAGTATCGGGGTGGACTACCTCAACCCAGGTATTGCCGCGGACAAGCTTCATTTCTGAGCCATCGGCGTTATAGTACCGGGTTCGCTCATTTCCTGAGCGCTTCCATGTTCCTACGGTGGCGATACCGTTATTAAGCACAACAACCTTGCCAGATCCGGTAAGGGTGAACTTACCTACTACCTTACCCCCGCTGCTGGTCACCTGTACGCTCTGAACGGTCTGCAGGACGATGTTCTTAGTGGTAATCACCTCTCCCGTGTCGGCGTCCTTGTGAGCTAGGCCTGCCATGGCACGCGCGTAGGTATTGGTTTTAGGGTCAAACGCCCATTTCACACCAAAAGAGGCGGAGGAGAAATCGATGGAAACATTCTGCGCTGCTCCCCTACTTGCCTCGGGTGCCTCATCGGTAAAGAGAAGTGGCTCATACCCGCCCGCCTGTTCATACTTTTTACTGGTGATGTGGTTCCATAGCTTCCCCGTAGAGCTGAACATGGTATGTTCCGTGCTTACATTCCGGCTGAAATCACGCTTGAAAGTGGGCTCACCAATGGCAAACTGGTCAAGGTCCGTGATTCCGCCATTGGCTTGAATGCTGGCCAGGGCGTCGCTGTTCCCGCCCACATGGGCCAGGAAGGCGTTGTATTCGCGTGCGTAGTCCAGGTAGTAGGTGCGGACACTCCGTACCGGCCCAACGCGGACATCCTTTGTATTGGCATCGGCATAAAGGGCAAGGAAGCGGGTAATGCCGCCCTCGGCAATGGCTTCGTATACCCAGTCTGCTTCTGCGAGACCGGCTTGCGGCCGGGCTTCTGGGTGATTCTCAATCATAATGCCGAGTGGGCGGATATTCTCCTGACCCGGCTCAACCATCGCGCCATCTAATTTCCGGG
>DATHWI010000030.1 GCA_035460805.1 Verrucomicrobiia bacterium
GCAGCTAATACAAGAGCGGCGCCAGCGCGAAGGTCTGGTGTGATAGAAGTGTTACGGCGAAGAGTGGTTGGGCCAGTAACCAGTGCACGGTGCGGGTCACAGATAGTGATATTGGCACCCATTTTCTGAAGGAGGTCTACAAAGTAGAGGCGGCCTTCATACATCCAGTCGTGAATAAGTGAGGTACCGGTGGCTTGGGTAGCGAGAACAGTAAACGGAGACTGAAGGTCTGGTGGGAAGCCTGGCCATGGGTTGGTTTGGACATCCGCCGCTTTCAAGTCGGGGCTTGGGAGCATGGTAAGGCTTTGGTCTTCGCCGTTGTACTCGTAGCGCGCATTGAAGTCATCCAACTTGGACAAGATAGGAATGAGGTCGTGGCGCTTTCCTACATTTTCCAATCGAACCGTGCCCTGGGTTACGAGTGCGGCAATGGCAAAGGTGCCAATTTCAATTTCATCGGGAATGACCGTGACCTCTGCCTGGTTGGTGGAGAGGTGTGGGTTGCCCTCAATGGTGACCCGGGAAGTGCCATCGCCATGAATGGCGTATCCCATATTGCGAAGTAGCTCACAGAGGTTGGAAATATGGGTTTCCTCAGCGGCATTCCAAATACTGGTCGTGCCATCGGCGCGACAGGCGGCCATGATGAGGTTTTCCGTACCGGTAACCGTCTTTTCCTTGAGGTAGACCTCGCTGCCGTGGATGTCGCCATGAATGGTGTACCAGGTGCCGTCAAAATCAATTGTTGCACCAAGTTGGGCAAAGGCGTCGAGGTGAGGGCGGATGCTTCGCTTACCAATGACGCAGCCCCCTGGGTGAGGAAAGCGCACGTTCTTGAAACGGCTCAAAAGCGGCCCAACTAACACGAGTGAGGCGCGGAGTTTGCGGCCTAGGTCCAGAGGAATCTCACTCGTTTGCAGGTTCTCCGTATGAATGGTTACGCTCTCACCTTCGCGGTGAATAGAGGCACCCATACGCTCCAAGATTTCCAACATGACACGGACATCGCCAATATCAGGGAGACGGTGAAGGGTAACTGGCTTATCGCTAAGGACCGAGGCGGCAATAAGCTTAAGCGCAGCATTTTTACGGCCAGAAATAGGAACGGTGCCTGAGAGCTGAGTATGACCAGTTATACGAAGGAGTCCCATGGAGTTCTTGAGTGAATAGATCCGTTTTACGATAGCACAGCCTCCTCGATTGGTGTAGGATGGCGTTACGAATGAAACAGACTCTGGACTGCCCTCTCGACCGAAACCTCCCGCCCAGCGGGCACCCGTGGAAGCGGTGGGCTTCAAGTACCATCTATACAGTTGCCTTCTTATTCCTTGGGATTGTTGCCTTGCTTTGGGCATTTGGGTACCGGGTGAACTGGGCCGCAGCCAGCGTAGAGCAGACGGGTATCCTAGAGCTTTCTAGTCCTCAGGCCGGCATTAACCCGGATATTTATATTAATGGTGTGAAGCAGGAGGGTTCGTTGCCTTTTGGTATACGTTGGCTCTTTGCTGGTCACTATGATGTAGAGATTCGGAAAGATGGTTATCAGACATGGCAAAAGCTTGTACGGATTGGGAAGAACGAGCGGGTTTACTATCCATCTGTAGTGCTCTTGTACGCTGAACCTAGGAAAGTTACTGCGCCAAACATCCGCATTGATGAGCTGATGAACCGCAGGTTGGACAACGCTGGCATCGAAATCCGCTCGAGTAACGAGCTTTGGGTAAAGAAAGAGTTCGTTACCCGGACATCGGCTGACATCCTGAGTGCGGAATATTATGCTGATGAGCGCCACATTATTTACCAGGCAGGTACCAAGCTTATTCTGCGCGACCTAGTATCTGGTATCAGCCAAGAAGTGGCTACCTTTGCAGAACCAAAACCCGTCCCCTACGTAGTACGAGAGAACGGGCGTGTGGTGGTGTTTGCAGAGGGTGAAACCTTGCAAGCACTCGAATTATACGAGGCTGGCGGCTTTATTGAGCGTTTCAGCCGGACCGCAGGTTTGCGCGGGTCTTAGCGGCCGCTTGGCAGGGTGCCGTTGAGTGAACTTCCGTTAAACGGAGCTGCTAGTGCTGGATCAGGGAATACCTGTTCAGCTTCAACGATAAACCGGCGGAGGCTGGTACCTACAGGTGTACAGGTAATCAGGCGGATACCTGTTTTGCTGTGGTCAGCCAAGATGGCTGTATTGGTAGGTTTTACCTCGTAAACACGGGTAACTTCGTACCGGTACATGACACCTTGGTAGTTAACCTCGAGGGTTTGGCCGACTTTCGTCTTGGTAAGCGGGGCGAAGATAGAGTTAAAATCGCCTTTTGCCCAAGCGTAGTTGGAACTATGGCCAGCAATGGCACTCATACCCTGTTGTCCAGGGACTGGGGTGCCGCTGAGGTGGATTACGCCACGCTCAAGAGCCTTGTTCATGGCTTTCTCGGTGGATTCCACATTCCAAATGATAGGTGCGGAGATTTTTACGTCTGCAGCACTGAAAGTGTCATTAGGAATGGTTACCGGAAGTGGAGTGGCGGTAGGAGTTGGTGTTGGTGCTGCGCTTGGCGTCGGTGTGGCATCAGCTACAGGGGTAGACTGGCCAGCTGGCGCAAGGATAGGCGCTGAACTGTTGACCGGGTTAGGGGCAAAGATAGTCAGGCCGGCCGCGAGAATGAGGGCAATGGCAATAAAGCCGGCTGCATAGGTGAATACACGACGAAAGAACGGCCCTGTGGTGGGGGCTTCGCGGAGAAAGATGCGAATGTCCTGATCTGAAAGTGTGTAGTTCATATAGGCTTGAATGGATCACCTTAGCAGAGAAGGCCTGTTTTGTCAAGGTGGTAACAGGTTTAATCACACGCTAAAAACCTGCTAGAGTAGTAGGACTATGACTTCAATAACTGGCAAATCACGGCATCGCATTGGCATTGATGCCCGGATGTATCGGAAGGCAACTGGTGGTTTGGGGCGCTATACGCGGGAATTGCTGCACCACTTACTTCCCCTGGATACGGAGAACGACTATATCATCTTCCTAACCGAGGCTGACCTGGCTGAGTGGGATATGGACTACCCCCATGTACGCCTAGTAGTTACCGAAGTGCCACACTTCAGCCCTATAAAGGAGCAGACTACCTTCTTGAAGGAGCTGTACGCTGAAAAACTGGATTTGATGCACTTCCTCAACTTCAACCACCCCGTGCTGTACAATCGGCCATTTGTGGTTACCCTCCATGACCTGACCATGTTCCTCTTCCCTGTCCATGGGAACAAGAAGATCCATCCTCTTAAGAAGATCGGCTTCAATGTGGTCTTCCGCCGGGCTATGAAGAGTGCAAAGAAGATTGTCGCCATTTCTGAGTACACAGCATTTGATGCAGAGAAGCAGCTTGGGGTTTCCCACGCTAAAATGGAGGTCGTGTATGAAGGTGGCCCTGAGCCGCTCCAGTTCCTTCCAGGGAGTAAGGATATGGCACAAAAGTACCTGGGAACCCGTGACCCTTATTTCTTGTTCGTCAGCCAGTGGCGCCCGCACAAGGGAATCTTGACTATTATTGAGGCGTTTAATCAGTTCAAGCAGCAGACTGGTCTGCCACACAAGCTGGTTCTGGTGGGGAACCCGGAGGCTGCAACAGATGAAGTAAGGGACTCATTGGTCAAGGCTTCTGCTGCCAGCGATATTATTGCGCCTGGCTTTGCACCCGAAGAAGTGCTGCCTGCCCTCTTCCACTACTCGACCTGCTTCATTATGCCTTCCGAGTATGAGGGGTTTGGCCTGCCTGTATTAGAGGCTTTTGCTTATGGCGCACCGGTTATTGCGGCTGACAACAGCTCTCTGCCAGAAGTGACTGGTCAAGGTGGGCTTCTTTTCCCGACTCGCGATGCCCACGCCTTGTGTGAGCAAATGAAGCGTTTAGCCCTGGAACCCCGCCTTCGTGAAGAGCTGGTGCGCCGCGGTGACGAACAGCTGCAAAAGTTCTCTTGGGAACGGTGTGCCAAGCAAACACGCTCTGTGTACCAGGCTGTCTTGGAAAAAAGACGGTAATCTGATAGTTTGAATCAGCTCTACTACGCTTTCCAATAGTGTGCCGCGGTGGCGGAACGGTAGACGCGACGGACTCAAAATCCGTTTCCCGCAAGGGGGTGAGAGTTCGATTCTCTCCCGCGGTACCAAAGAAAAGAGACAGCTTCGGCTGTCTCTTTTCTTTGTATCTGCGACGAGGATGAGGGCTCAGTTCGTCCCCGCCCATACCATGCTTTGCCAAGGGCAAAGAGCGGGGTCGGCGTAACGTTTCTTAGGCGCTCCGAGCGCAAGGCGGCGGAAGCCGGAGGAAGTGAGCGTCCCCTCTCCCGCGGTTTACAACCTTTCCTTCAACCACCCTTCCAACCCGTCAAACCTTTTTTCCAACGAAACAAATCCACGTTCCATTTTCTTCTCGACCACATCCACTTTTATATTCAGCTCCTCAAGGGCTTGATGAACAATTTCTGCATCCTTCTCTAGTATGCCAACCCGTTTCCCTAGCGTCGGTAGTACTGTTTTCATGGCGGAGATTATGGCTAAGTACGGCCAAGTTACCCCCGCTCTCCGACGTGTGCAAGGACTTAAAATCCAGAATAAAGGAATGTCTATTTACAGAGCGGGGAACAAAAACATTATGACAAACCAGACATCCGGACTTCACGTGCTCCCCGGCTGTAGTCCCCCGCTCATACGTTGCCTTGCCGGAAGGAGGCGAACGTCTTCTCTCTCGCAATAATAAAAAAACGCCCAGATATGGATCTGGGCGAATGGTATTGATATCGCAGTCGTTGCTTTAACCGCGTATATCGAGCCGGAGCTCCTCGTCGGACGCAATCACCAGCTCGATTTCGGAGCGGTTTGCTTTGACCTGCTCCGCATTGCATCTCAGGATCTGGGCAGACTTGAGAAGGTCGTCGATGAGGTGTTGGGGTAGCTCAAGGTCTTTGGAGTCCCGCTTTAATTCCCCAATGAAAGTGTTTGGGATGGCATTGGTGAGCAAGGTCTTACCAGCACTGTCAGTGATGATGTATTCCCAGCCAAACGCAGACTCCCTGTTGTTCCACGCTCCCCGGTGGATGCATATGTTGATGTCACCCGTTTCCCCTCCAAGGGGCAGGAGTGCATCCCCATTAATACCCATCTGACGATAGTGATCCTTGCAAAGCCGCAGGAAAGTGGCGGAGCATCTATTATCTATCTGCCAGTTGTCCATGTCTTTGCAGCGGGCTGTCACTCCGTAACCCTGCAGGATGGCGTAGCTGTGCACCCGATGGCCAAGAGATGGTAATAGAAGGTGGAGCTGCCGTTCGGCTTCCGTGCGGAGTGCGGTTTCTTTGCTGAGTTGGGATCTGAGCGTCACACATGTGCCCGCAAAGAATACGACGAAGATTGCGATACCAAGGACCAACAACATAACCCTGCTTTTCTAGCAAAATCCAGATAAATAGTCAAAGGGCAAGCCGGCCTGGTCGCAACCCTGGGCAGTTTCTGCTACCATCCAAAGGATGAAATTCCAGAGTAATTCAGAAGAAGAAACAAAAGCGTGGGCCAAACAACTGGTCCAGGCGTATTTTAGTAACCTTTCTGACACTGCGCTGGTCTTTACCCTTCAAGGTGAAATGGGCGCTGGCAAAACCCAGTTTGCCAAAGGTGTGGCTGAGGCCCTGGAAATTAAGGGCATTGTATCCTCACCTACGTACGTCCTCACGCGTGAATATCAGGGAGAGCTGGGTAAGCTTGTCCATATCGACTGCTGGCGCACGCCCACTATTACCCCGGAAGAGCTTCACCTGGACGAATATTTGCAGCCCGAAACCGTTACCGTTATTGAGTGGCCGGCCCCACTTGTGCCCTACCTGGCCAGCCGCACAGACATCACCCTAGTTATGCTGGAAATGGGCATAAACGGCGGCGTACGGGAAATTACGCATCTATGACCATCCTGGCGATAGATACCAGCTTTGATGACACCTCAGTAGCTGTGACGGAAAAGAGTCAGATTCTCTCCAATGTCATCTCTTCCCAAGTGAAGGATCATGCCGAATTCGGCGGCGTGGTCCCCTTCTTGGCGCAGCGTCTCCACAAAGAGCGTATCGATGCTGTCATAGAAATGGCCCTCAAAGAGGCGGGTAAAGAGTGGAAGGATATGAACGCTATCGCGGTGACCTATGGTCCGGGACTGGCACCTGCACTGGAGGTTGGCATCCAGAAAGCTCAGGAGCTGGGAGAGCTTCATGGAAAGCCAGTCTACAAGGTGAATCATATGCTTGGGCACATGGCCTCTTGTTTTACAGAGCAAGCCCCTCTCTATCCCCTCCTCAGCCTGTTGGTTTCCGGTGGGCACAGCGAGCTCATTTTTGCCCGGTCTTTTGGTGATGTTACCGTCATTGGTCAGACATTGGATGATGCCCTGGGTGAGGCTTACGACAAGGTGGCCCGTATGCTTGGGCTTGGCTATCCTGGTGGCAAAATTGTGGCTGATTTGGCTGCAGTGGGTAACCCGGATGCGTACGACCTGCCAATTCCGATGCTCCGCAGTGGCGATTTGAACCTGAGCTACTCCGGCCTTAAGAATGCAGTGCGCCTGCTTATCTTGGAGCAAGAACCTTTGGATGACGCCAAAAAGGCCGATATTGCTGCCAGCTTTGAACGCGTAGCCCAGGCTTCTGTGCTTAAAAAGGTGGAGAAAGCCTTGGAGATGTATCCTGAGGTGCAGCAGTTGGCTTTAGGGGGTGGCGTGGCAGCCAACAAGCACCTAAGGGCCATTCTGGAAAAAGCGTGTACAGAGCGTGGCGTCACCCTGCTTATTCCTCCTACCATGAGCCTCTGTACTGACAACGCCGCCATGATTGGGGTTGCTGCCTGGTTTGGGATTGAAGCTGGCCAGCAGCCCGTTACAGAAAAGATTGACCGTATTCCCTACCTTACGGTGGAAGACCCGCTTTAGGCGTCTAGCCAGGGGCGGCCAGATATGGTATTTTCGTTTCGCACCAATCAAATGTATTTGCCCGATTGGGCCCCTATCTGCTTCGCAGATAGCACCCCATTGTTCGTCAAACGCAGATATGCAAGCACATCTGCGTTTGACTCGCTCAGGGGCCCTTAGCTCAGTTGGTAGAGCACTTCCATGGCATGGAAGGGGTCAGGAGTTCGAATCTCCTAGGGTCCACCAAAGAAAAAAGACACCATCCGGTGTCTTTTTTCTTTATGAGTATAGGATTCGGACGACTGACTTATTGGAGTTCGACCACGCCCATACCTTACTTTGCCGAAGGCAAAGAGCGAGGTTAGCGCAACGTTTCTGAACCGCTTCAATATTTAGTGAAAGGTTCAGAAAGTGAGCGTTATCTCCCTTGGGGCTCAATTTAGAAATTGACCACAAAACCCAACGGCGTAAACTAGATGCATATCGGCGACAGCCGTGAACTTTCAAAGGAGAAAACAAATGTTAGGCACCGTAGTAGTACTCACTTCCTTGCTGGTTATACCAGTGGACGAAATTGCCTCAGCTCCTGTGGTTGTAAAAAGCCCCAAGAGCCCGGCCATCGTCAAAAGCGTCCCCGTGCGCAAGGGTGGGTTTCTCTACGATTCCCACCCTGTTCCATTCAAGGTCGGGCCGCCCGTACCCTTCCGTCCCCGTAGCAGGGATTGGGTAATGGTAGACCTTTCCGAAAAGACAGCTTGGCAATTCCGAGGCACAAAAGTGCTGTGGGCCTGCGAAGTCTCAGTTGGAGGAAAAGGCCACGCCCAGCTCAAGGGCTGGAACCGGATCAGAGATGTCAAATATAAAAAAGATTGGTATCCAACCGACAACACCCGCCGGATGATGAAAAAGGTAGGTGTTACCCTGCCCGACATGGTTCCTGGTGGCGACCCGCGTAATGCTCTTGGTCTCTGGTACTGGGAATTCCAGTCTCCCCTTGCAGGGCATGGTAACAATAATCCGGGGTACATAGGTGGCTATACCCGAGGTTGCATCCAGTTCGGTAACAAAGATATCGAACTCATGACTCAGACGGGCGTAGGTGAAGGAGACTACGTCTTCGTCCAGGCCTAACCCGCTGACAAATCAGAAGCCCTACCGCAAGGTGGGCTTCTTTCAAATGTAGTAACCGGCTCCCAGATTGACAAAGAAAGAAAAATAGTCTATATTCTGCTCGCACTAAATTGTGGTGCGGACATCGACAAGTACGAGGTGAAGATTGAGGAATTTACTTTTTGGAATCGCCGTTTTAGCGACCGCATCTACCCTTGGGGGATGTGGCCAGACCGTCGCCGACAAGCAGAACGAGGAGAAGATGAACCGGGCCCAGGTGCTGATGGAGAATCAGCCACCCACCCAGATCGAGTACTCCATGGATCGCTACCTGCTCAACCAGCGGAATTCCCGCTTCAACGACCCTAACAAGATGAGCTATCTCTACGTCGTCCTAATGGACGGCACGTGGCTCAAGGTAACCATCATTGGGAAGCTGACGAGTACTAGTAAGCGCCTAACCTCGCCGGAGGGACAAAACACGGTGGGGTCTTACCCGGCACCCGACGAAATGGCGACGTATGGGTCAAGCGACCCCAGTCGCGTCGGCATGACTACCATGGGAAGCCTGTTGGAGTTTGGCGGTTACTCGTCATTCATCTACTCAGAGGTCCCCCTTTCTTTCCAGGGCTTAAAACAGCCGATGGTGGAAGTGGCGGTTGTGGCTACGCCTGCGCAGCGCCTGGAGCTGCTTGAGAAGCTTGACGCACTCAAGAAGGATAGAAAATGAGGTTTGTTACTGGACTCGGGATCTTCGTAGTCTGCCTTATCGCTTGGCTGCTCCTTTCCGCCCTCGGCCTCTTTGGCCGGTCGGTGGAAACGGCGTCCGAAATGGCTGACCAGACGGTCTTCAGCGCTTCCAAGCATGTTTACAGCCACGAGGAGTTCATCCGTGAGAAGAACTCCTACGAGCAGTACGACAAGCAGGAGAAGCAAGCGGAGGCGGAGCTGGATAAGCTCGCCGAACGCAAGGTTACCTCCGGCACCGAGTATGACAACTTGGTGATGGAGAAGTCGGGCGCTCGGCAAATGAAGAACAATATCGCGGCGAGGTACAACGCCATGAGCGAGACCTCGTACAAGGCCATCTGGAAACAAGACGGCCTCCCCAAGCGGCTGGGTGATTAACCCGCCGCGCAACACACTGCCGCCCCCATCAATTGATGAGGGGCGGTTTTCATTTACACCCCCCTCCATTTCTGTCAGTAATCGGGCAAGTCAATGCCTTCTTTGACAACGGCAAGATTATTCAGAAATCCCCCTCGGTACATTCGGTTGTTCCAGCTGGCCTGGGTCAGCATGCAAGACAGCCCCGTTACCCGATGGTGAAATGTGAACCCTTGTCCCTGAGTACGCAGAACCGTACTACCCTTTGGAGGGATAATGAAACAAAAAACGAATCCGAAAGACCTTTTCTTCTTTACACGCCTTGGTGATAGCTACATTCCCCAGCCCAGCGCCGCCGCAAGCTTTAGCTTTGACCGGTTGCTGACATGGTCAGAATGGACATCGTGCCGCGCCGTGTGGGAAGCCCTTGTGCACCATGCTATGCTTCCCGGTCAGCTCTTCCATGAGCAGTCCAAGGAGATCATCCGTGCATTTGCCGCATATTCCATGGAGCCCATGCTTCTTGCGGTAGTGCTCTACGAAGCGTCGCGGTGTCCCGAAGCAACGGCTGCAATCCAAACACATGTCTTCCCCCTTATCGGGAAGGAAGCGTTTGCCTCGGCCGGACCCGTTGCCTCTCTCATCCTGATGGGTCAAAAGCCCTCTATGAGTGAGATCTATGCCACCCTGGGTATTGAGCGCCACCTGCCCTTCCCCGAAAAGGATGAGCAGATTGACGATTGCCGGCGCATTTTGGTCGAGCCTCCGGTCTGGCTTAGGAATGCCTTGGTACTCAACACGCTGGAAATGGGTACGCAGTTAGCGGGGATGCCTCAGACGCGAAAGCGGCTTACGGAGTACATCTTCTACGTGGAAAAGGATGGCGGTGCCATTCGGCAGTCCCTGCCGTACATGGCGGCTGACTTTGCCGGGGCACTGACCGCAGGCCTCAGCCACACTTCATCGCGCAATGCGTTTGAAGCTGGGAAGTCGTACGGCCGTTTCGTTAAGGAAGATGAGCACAGCACCTATGACCATCCCCTTCTCAGAAAGCTCACCGCTTTCCTGGAAGAGGACTGGGACCTTATTCCTCAAGACGTTCAGGCGGCCACCCGCGAAGTCCTTCTCAAAGGACCGAGTGAATATGCCTTCTTTCTCGTCGATCGCCTAAGCGGGGGTGACCCCGACGAATTTGGCGACCTGCTACACAGGCTCTATAGCACGCTTTCTGATAAGCGTGGCTGGATTAGGGACTGCGAGCGGAGATGTGGCATTGAGCATAGGCTTTATGAAGAAATCACCGGCCGGTTTTCGACTACGTTCTTTGAACTGTTGGATAGCCAGCCGCTGGCAGCCAAGCAGGCATTCTTCAGGGAGAACTATGGGCTTATGCGTGCGAGCAGCACGCAAACCGTAGAGGCCAAGATCGCAGGTGCACTTCTTCGGCAGTGGGTGGCGGAGTCTCCCGATGACTACGCCCCAATGCTCTCCCACTTCTTGTTTGCAATTAAGGAGGAGTACTACATGCTCAACGTTGAGCTTGTGGTTAACGTTCTCCTCGACATTGCGGATGGGAGGTTGGTTGACGGCATTCAGCACTGGCTTACGGCGGGTAGAGGGATCAAGCGGTTCGAAGGAAGCGTCCAGTCCTTTTCTACCTACCGATTGGAGCTTGCGAAGCTCGCCGAGTTCATTGTGAGCAGGAACCTGGTCGCAGGGAGGGCGGCGCTGGAGGTCACCGGCCTACGCAGCGCACTCTTTAAGGGTGGTTACCAGCTTCAACTGGCGGACTTTCCTACAGAGGAAGACTTTATCTCCCTCTTTGTGGGTACAGGTAGTCCCAACCCACGTTGGTACCTCCCGAATTCCCTTTCCTGGAGCACGGCTGAACTTATGAGGCAGTTCATTACGGTGGGATGCCAACGCGGGTCAGCGTGCAGGCAGTGTGTGGTTGAGGCTTACATAGTAGCGACGACAAGGGATGCTGCTGAGGCTGACCTGACCGACAAACTCTTCGTCAGTCTCGCCACGGAATATCCTGACCTGTGGAAGGCGGTATACTGGGCGACTGGGGCTGAAAAGGCAAAAAGGCCTAAGAACGGGCTCCTTCCCACTTCTATCGACTCCCTTCAGCCGCGGGCACTGAGCCTGCTGGCTGACCACCGCTCAGATCTCCCGGCCTATGTAGCAAGTAGGCTGCGGGCATTGTTTGCGGGAGAGATCCTCAGTAACCAAGCAGATTGGAGGCGCATCCGCTCTTTCGTTTCTGATGATGAGATTAGGGAGATCTTTTTCCGCAAGGCGGCGGGGGGTTGGGACCCAGATAGGTTGTGGCGAGGTATTGGGTTGCCACAAGCGGAGGGTTGGAAGCCCTTCTTCCAGGATGAACCGCACCGAAGTAGGTTGAACAGGTGGTTGCGCACGAATGCCCATAAGCTGGATGCGCGCACACTCGTTAAATGGGTATCAGAGTTTGGCTTCACGGGAGACCCTCTCCTTAAGCCTGCCCTGAACAAGATCCTGGATGAAAAAAGTGATACCGAGGTTTACTTTGTTCTCCGCCTCCTGCGCGAGCTGGACGGGGTCAAGGAATATGAACCTCCCACTGGTCAGCTCCAGCTGACTGATTGATTCATTGGACGTCGCATAGCGGCGTCCTTTTTCATTTCCCTATCCAAGCTCCAGACCTGTAGATTCGCTTGCACCACTCCACTCAAGGGTTGCCGTGTCCCAATCTGTTGCGTATAGTGCCACCATGTCATCGCTCCTCCTTGTCCTTACGATTGGAGTCCTGGCCCTCGCCCTGGTGGGTAGTATTGTCATTATTCGGAAGCGTCGGATGGTAGCCCTGCAAAGCACCGTCCCTATCTTCCCTGTTCGCAAGTCTAGGCGTGCGTTTTGGGTTATCATAGGTGTTTTAGTCTTGACTTGCCTGGCCTGTGGCATTGGGGCTGCTTTCTTTATGACAACGCCTCAGCCGGTCTTTGCAGCAAACGGTACGGACAAACCGACTCCCCTTGGGGCAAGTATTACCCTGAGCTTTGATAAGCCTTTGGACCGGAACAGGGTCCATCCTACAATTGAACCGGCCCTAGAAGGCGAGTGGCGTTTTGAGGACAGCACGGTGAGTAATGCGCTCTACCGTACACTCGTTTTTACCCCCGCACGTTCGTTTGACCCGGCGCAGGAATATATCATCACCCTGGATGGTATCGCTAATGTGTTGGATTTCAGCGAGAGCACGTTTACGTATACCTTTGTCACACAGGCGCTTCCCACCATCCAGAGTATTTCTCTAAAAGATAAAGATACTGGCATAGGGGTTTGTGATGATATTACCGTTACCCTAGATGCGGAGAATGATAGGCTGGCCAACTTCGACTTTGCCTTTGAGCCGGATGCGAAAGTGAGTGCGGCGTTAGCTGGTGACAAGCGTTCGTATACCCTAAAGCAAGACAGTTGCTTTGAGCAGAATGCTCCCTATACGTTGCGCATCTCCCGTAGCCTTACCGTATACAGGGATGAGGGTGAGTTGCGCCTGCAAGGGGCGCCTGAACTCTTACAGACACTCACCTTTACAACAAAGCCCGCTCCGGCGGTACAAACCTTTGCGCCAAAGGGTACTCAGCTAATCCCTTCGGAAACCAAGGAATTCTCCCTTGCCTTTGATCAGCCTATGGAGCAGGTGGAGGCAAAAGGAATTACAGTAACGCCGGCACTTTCTGGTGCCTGGTCTTGGAAGGATGCCACTACCCTTGTCTTTGCTGTGACGGATGCCTTGCAATTTGAAACCACCTACACCGTTGCGGTGCCATCTGGAATAACGGATGCGAGAAAAGGGAGAACAGTGGAAAGCCGTAGCTTTAGTTTCACAACTATTGGCAAACCGCACGTGACGCGCATCTCACCGCGTGCTGGTGCGACGGCCGTGGCGGTGAATACACCCATCTCCGTTGTCTTTGACCAGCCGGTAGATCATACCACCGCGGAGGCGGCCTTTACCCTCTCCCCGTCCGTCCCGGGTACATTCTCTTGGAGTGGTAATACAATGAGCTACAATGCGCCCCTAGCTAAAGATAGTCACTACACAGTGCGCGTGGCTAAGGGGGTTAAGAGTGTCCATGGGCTTGTTTCTGTCACCACGGTAGAGTCATCCTTTGCCACCGAAGAGAGCGTTACCTTGCTCAATATATCTTTTGATAGGCAGGACTCCCCGCTTTCCTGCGAAGTTGCCTCCCTTAAGATGGCCTTGGCATACAAGGGAATCTCGGTGAGCGAGAGCGCCCTTATGGATGGCGTTGGGTTTGATACGACAGCAGAGCGTGGGGACACTTGGGGTGACCCCGACCAGGGTTTTGTGGGAAGTATCACCGGCCGTCAGAACACTACGGGCTATGGTGTACATTGGGCGCCAATTGCCCGCGCTGCACGTAATTACCGCAGCGCGCAGTCCTTCTCAGGATGGTCACTGTCTGACGCCACAAGCGCAATTGCCGCGGGCAACCCGGTAGTGACATGGGGCGTATACCCTGGGAGTACGCGGGATTCTTGGGTAACGCCAGAGGGGCGGACTATTAATACCTGGAAGGGAGAGCATGTTCGCGTGCTGATCGGATTTACCGGTTCTGCATCCAACCCTTCGCGGCTCATTATGGTAGATCCTGTGGACGGCAGGCTTAGTTGGAGTGTCGGTACCTTCATGAGCGACTGGTCTGCCTTTGGGAACAGTGGCGTAGTTGTCTACTAAAAAACCACCCGTGAAGGTGGTTTTTTATTCTAACGGCCTAGCGCCGGGGCTTCTTGGTAAAGGTGAGTCCTATCATGAGGATGAAGGCACCAAGGAAGGCAAAGATAAGCGTTGTCCAGAGGGCAGCCTCAGCGTACGGCAGCCCAGCCAATCCAAGGAAGATGGCTACGCCGGCACTCATGAGCATGAGGGAGAAGCCGAGGATACTTAGTACAATGCACGTTACGCCGAGCGCAATGCGGCGGAGGTAGGGCGCCAACGGTGAAACAGCATCTTTCATTGCCCCCTCCACTTGGTCCGTAAGGTACCTGCGTGCAAGTGAAATGATGAAACTCATGGTTACCGGTCCTTCTTGGTGAGAAGGCCGACAAGCACTCCTACGCCCATGCCGAGTGCGGCAATGGCCCAAGGGTTGTCATGCGCAAACTCATTCGTCTTGGCTGCAGCTTCCTTGGCCATACGAATCTTGTCACGATTCTTTTCTGCGGTCTCGCTTGCCCACTCACGTGCGTTACCCATGTAGCTATCAACAACTTCGTCGATATCCTCGGCGGCACTTGAGGTTAAGTCCTGAAGTTTCTCGCTGAGTGCATCGATTTGCTTCTTGAGATTGTGGATCTCACGCTCGGATTTAGTCATACGCTCCTCCATAGGTTAAGGATGTACAGTAGTCTCGTAGTACCATTTGGTAGCCAAAATGGCAATCGTTAAGGCAAGCTGCTAGGCTGGTAGCGAACACTTATTTACGTACCCACCTTGGTTTTTCTTTCATGATTATCCCCCGCTTTCTTGCTTCTGGAATACTCGCACTCACCTTCTCAGTGAGTGGGGTCTCTGCCCATGTAGTTGTTCGCCCTGCGGAAGTAGCTCCTGCTGCTTTCCAGACGTTTACGATGGGCGTCCCCAACGAGAAGGCCGTGCCAACTACTTTTGTTAGGCTTGTAGTGCCCTCTGGGCTGAAGCACGTTTCCCCTACGGTCAAGCCAGGTTGGGCTATTGAAGTGAAGAAGGAGGGCGAGGGCGAAAGCGCAGCCATTACAGAGATCTCTTGGAGTGGCGGGTCCATTCCGGCCGGTCAGCGGGATGACTTTACCTTTAGCGCGCAGGCTCCTGTGGCAGAGGGTGAGCTTCAGTGGAAGGCTTATCAGACCTACGAGGGTGGTGAGGTTGTTGCTTGGGACCAAGCTCCAACTGGCGGCCATGGTGACAGCGAAGTGAAGCCCTACTCAGCGACAGCCGTAGTGGAAACAGCTAGTTCTCCAGACAGTGGCGCACCCTACCAGTGGCTTTCCTTGGTAAGCGCCGCACTAGCCCTTATTGCCCTTGGGTTCAGCCTGCGGAAGGCCTAATTACCCGCTAGGGAAAACGCACCTCTCGGTGCGTTTTTTTGTTAGCAGGGGTATGATAAGCATATGCCTAACCTTGTCGTACTCCTCATCTGTGTAATCGTTGCAACAGCGGCCTTCATTTGGCTGACGGCGGGTGTACTGTCTGCGTTCAGTTGGCCAATTGCCCGCTTGGGCAGCCTGGCTCATGACACGCTCAAGCTGAAACCTGGCAATGACCAGGATGCTTGGCTATTTGTACTCCTTATTAGCGTGACACGCGTGCTAGTCACCCTTCTTGGTGCCCTCACCTTTACCGCAGCCCTCTCCGTTGCATTGCTTCCTGTACCAGAAATTGTCCCAGAGCTTCGTAATGGCCTGTGGAACATCTTTATTATGCTGTTTATCATGCGGATGGCTGCCATATTTGTGGCTTCTGCCATGCTGGGGGGCTCTGTGCGGACTGTTCTCAAAACCCTTAAGGGTTAAGCGGGGGCTGGAGCGGGTTTGAAGTTTACCTCAGGAACATCAGACTGCACGTTAGAGCACGGGTCCGTAATAGTCAGAACTTCCTTAAGGGGCGTTATATTGCCATTTTTGGCATGAAATTCTGCCAAGCGCAGCTTCTTTACGTGCTCTTCAAGGCAAAGGAGCCTCTTTACGTTAAAGGCAACGCTTCCCGCCGCTTTCTTATACTCGCTGTCCAGGCCACCTGAAGAGTCTGTGGTGGAGACACTCCATATTTCTACCTGCCGGCGCATCATGGAGTCTTTTTCCAGGGAAAGCTTTTCCCTTTCCCGTTCAAATAAAACGATTGCCTCTGCTGCTTGCTTGAGAAGCGTCGCCGTGTCCTCTTTTGTACCCCCAAATGGCCATCCCATAGTGGTTCTTTGCTGCTAGTATATGCCAAATGGAAGCTTCCCGCCTACTAATTGTTGAAGATGACACGCATTTAGCGGCAGCAATCGCTGACGCTTTATCGTCGTCTTCGCTCATTATCGAGACCGCGCACACGGGCACGACAGGTTTAGAAAAGGCCCGGGCGCAAAAACCCGACCTACTCCTTTTGGACCTTGGCCTCCCCGAATTGCATGGCTTGGCAGTATTAAAAGCCCTGCAGGTGGAGTGTCCCCAATGTCGCGTCTGCATAATGACTGCCGAGGATGAATTGGAAGTGAAGTTGAGTGCCTTTGCCGCTGGTAGTGACGACTACTTAGTTAAGCCCTTTGCTTTCCCTGAGCTGCAGGCCCGGGTTAAGGCACTTCTTAAGCGTTCCAAACAAACCACTGCACCGACCCTGGTATTTGGTGATACGTGTATTTACCGTGGTGCACCCCTTGTCCAACGTGCAGGAAAACGGGTGCAGCTTACCCCAATGGAACATAGGCTCCTGGTATATCTGGCTGAAAGGCCTGGAGAGGTTGTCTCCAGAAGTGAGCTTTTGGACGAGGTCTGGCATACGGCTGATAGGTACCCAAACACCGTAGATGTGCATATTGAAAGCCTGCGCAAGAAAATTGATATTCCCTTTGGGCGTAAGAGTATCCGCACAGCTTACCGGCAAGGGTACTTCTTTGAGGCATAGGTAGGCGTTCAGAAAGCTTTCATGATCCTGTTGGCGAAAAGTCACAGACTGACCACATGGAACATATTCTTTTTCTTAACGTGTCATACCCGCTGGAGCCACTTTGCCGGGCACTGCGGGCTGGTGGGGTAGTTAGTACGGTGACTGAGAGCACTCAGGAGTGGGTGCACTTAAGCCGAATCAGGCCGTGGTCGCTTTGTGTTATTGCGGTGGAGGCAGTGGATGAGCTGCCCGACCTTACCTACATTCCTGACCGCATAGCACTCTTGGTGCTGGCCGAAGACATAGTGCCTGCAAGTTTGCGCGCGCCGTTCTGTGCCTGTTGGATAGGTGGGGCCTCTGCCAGCCAGGTGTTGCGGGTAGCAAGGCAGCGAAGCCTTATGGTGGCCGAGTCCGCGCACGAGATAAGTATCGGCAACTTAGTCCTTAACAGTGATGAGCACTCTGTGTGGTGGAAGGGCGAGGAGCTACTCCTCACCCCGCGCCAATTCTGCGTACTGCGCCTCCTTGCTAGCCAGCCTGGCCGCATATTCACCCGCATTGAGATTTGGGAGCACTGCTGGGGACTCTCGGACTATCCCGAGAGTAACGCGGTTGATGCCCATATCCGGCGCATCCGCCGCCGCGTCCCCCGGGACCTTGCTGCCTGTATTCATACTGCCTATGGCATAGGGTACCGTTTCCTCCCCTACAGCGGGGGTAAGCTCCGTGAGGAGGACCCTATACTCGTGCACGATTTCCCGCAGTCTTCGGGCAAGGTGTTGGCGGCGCTCTAGGGCAGCCGATTGGCACATATGCCTACCTTTTGGGGTGCAGCGCCAATAGAGACGCGCAGGGCCAATGGCAGACTCTTCCCGCCGTTTAGTGATAAGGCCTAAGCGGGAAAGGCGGTTGAGTGCCTCATAGGTGGACGAGCGGCTAGTAATACCATCGCGGCCTAAATGTTGCCACAGGAGGTGGCCATACATGGGTACAACGGACAATGCGTGAAGCACGCGAACTTCTAAGGATGATACATATGGTTTCATGCCGCTGATTCTGCGGGAAAGTCTTGCTATAGTACTGAAGAGATTATGAAGACATACGATCACCGCGAAATTGAGCAGAAGTGGCAGATGCGCTGGGAAGAGGCGCGTACCTTTGCGACCCCGGAACTTTCCCCCGGTGAGCAAGGAATGTACATTTTGGACATGTTCCCCTTCCCGTCCGGCGCTGGCCTACACGTAGGGCATCTCCTTGGCTATACCGGATCAGACATTGTCGCCCGGGCTGCACGCATGCAGGGTAAGAAAGTCCTGCACCCTATGGGGTGGGATGCCTTTGGCTTGCCTGCGGAGAACTATGCCTTTAAGACGGGTACTCATCCTGCAGATTCCATCAAGACTGCTGTTGCTGAGTACAAAAGGCAGTTCCGTCAGGCTGGTATCAGTTATGACTGGGACAAGGAGCTGAACTCCGCTGAACCTGAATACTACAAATGGACCCAATGGCTCTTTGCCTTCCTGTATGAGCGAGGACTGGCGTATCAAAAGGACGGTTTGGTGAACTGGTGCCCTAAAGACCAAACCGTACTCGCCAATGAACAGGTAGTAGGTGGGCATTGTGAGCGGTGTGGTACGCAAGTTGTCCAAAAGCAACTGAAGCAGTGGTACTTCAAGATTACTGACTATGCAGACCGTCTCATTGAAGACCTGGACTTAGTGGAATGGCCGGACCGTATCAAGCAGATGCAGCGGAATTGGATTGGCAAGTCTAACGGCGCACGCCTTGGCTTTGCCGTAGCCGGTAGTGAGGCGTTCGTAGAAGTGTTTACCACCCGCCCTGACACCCTTTTTGGTGCCACATACCTGGTTCTCGCGCCAGAACATGCGTTGGTATCCCAAATTACTACCCAAAATCAGCAAGATGCGGTTGCTGAGTATGTGGAGGAGACCCAAAAGAAGACGGAGCTAGAGCGACTCCATTTGGATAAGACCAAGACAGGCGTTTGGACGGGAGCATATGCCGTCCATCCCCTTACCAAGCAGGAAATTCCCGTTTGGATTAGCGACTATGTGCTAAGTACCTATGGGACGGGTGCCATCATGGCTGTACCAGCCCACGATGAACGGGACTACGAATTCGCCACTGCATTTAACCTCCCTATCGTACAGGTAGTAACTACGGAAGGCGGAGCCAATTTACCCTCTTCGACTCATGGCTTCCTTATGAACTCCGGTGAGTTTGATGGGGAATCCTGTGAGGACGAAGAAGTGGTAGGCAAAATAATCGCGGCTGCAGGGGGTGAGCGTCAGGTGACGTACCGTTTACGTGATTGGCTCGTTTCCCGCCAGCGCTACTGGGGTGCCCCAATTCCTATTACTTACGACGAGGACGGGAATGCACACCTTCTCCCTTCAGCGGACCTTCCACTCGAGTTGCCACGGGATGTGACCTTCCTCCATGCTGGGCAGTCTCCTCTTCTTACAGCTACGGAATGGCTTCAGTTTGTTGACCCTGTTACAGGTAAGAAAATGACACGCGAAACAGACACGCTTGACGGCTTTGTCTGCTCAAGTTGGTATTACCTCCGTTTCCCAGACCCACATTACGCTGAGGCGGCCTTTAACCCTAAAAAGGCCGAACAGTGGCTACCGGTGGACATGTATATCGGTGGGGCCGAACATGCTGTCCTTCACTTGCTGTATGCCCGGTTCATTACAAAGGTGCTCTTTGACGCTGGCCTAGTTCCTTTCAAAGAGCCTTTCCAGAGCTTGCGGAACCAAGGCATGATCCTAGGTCCCGATCACAACAAGATGTCCAAGTCCAAAGGCAACGTTATCAATCCTGATGATGTCATTAGTGAGCTTGGTGCCGACACCCTTCGTACGTATGAAATGTTCATGGGTCCTTTTGAGCAGGAGAAACCTTGGAGCACCACCAGCATTGCCGGTGTACGCAGGTTCCTGGAAAAGGTCTGGAAGCTACAGGAAAAGTTG
>DATHWI010000031.1 GCA_035460805.1 Verrucomicrobiia bacterium
GGCCGAGCTTAACCTTGTGCGTAGTACTTGGCATGTACAGAAAAATTACAGGGTGCCACGTAGTACTTTGGGCGTGGTCCGCATATGCATGCGAAGCGGGCTCAAAATAGTACGGGCGGGTTGATATCTACATTTTGTATATCAGATATCCTCTCTTGAGGATAGAAAAAGGCCAGAGAGGGTATCTCTGGCCTCGGGAGGCTACTCATAAAGCGCCTTGGCTTTTGTGAGTGTGATGGGTTGTAGTTGCCCACAGCTTTTGGCTAGTTCGCAGAAGCGCTCATAGCTAGGGATCTTTCTCTTCAATTTGCTCACGGTGAGGCTTTTGAGGAAATGCCGACGGCTGGAGCTTCTTGAAGGGTCAATGCCAAACGAGCGGCAAACCATTCGGCGTGTTTTCTCCGTAAGGTACGGGTCTGCCAGGGTATTAGGGGTGACTCTTTCCGTTTTTTCCAAATTCATTTGCTGGATAGTAGCTCTGGCAAACAAAAAAGTCAATCCGTTAGGACTGACTTAGAAGAGTTATTTGTACAGCGCACGAGCCTTTTCAAGGGTCGCAGGCGTGATATGTCCTTGCCCTGTGGCGCGTTCGCAGAAGTTCTCGTACGTAGGGATTCTCTCTTTGAGTTGCCCGGCCGTAACTTTTCGGAGAAAAATGTCTCTACCTGAGCTTTGTGCTGGATTAACTCCTAGCGCGCGGCAAACCATTCGGCGTGTTTTCTCAGTAAGAAACGGATTTACAAGGGTGTCGGATGTAACTTTTTCTGTCGGTACCGAATCCATGTGCAGGACAATACCACCGGCAAACAAAAAAGTCAATCCGTTAGGACTGACTTAATTGGCTTTGAGAGCTACTTAGCGACGAAGGCCAAGGTCTTTAATGAGATTTTCGTAAATCTCGAGCTCGGTAGCGGCGAGGTAGTTCAAAAGGCGACGGCGGCGACCAACAAGCTTCAAGAGACCGGAACGGGAGTCAAAGTCTTTCTTGTGCTCTTTAAGGTGGTCGGTAAGTTCAAGGATGCGCTCGGTAAGGATGGCAATCTGAACCTGGGTAGAACCAGTATCCCCTTCATGGGTCTGGTACTTCTTAACAAGATCTTTGGTCTTGGACATGGGTACGATTCTTATGGACAGACGGGTACAGTGTTAGCCGTACCAATCTCATTAACTCAAGTGAGTTTAGCTTACTTTCTCTTCTGTTTCAAGATCAGGGGCGTCTTGGGCCGGGCTTTCGCGGCGGAAAGGGTTCGGACGGGTAGGCCGTGAAGATTTCTGCACCTTGGCGGGAGTGTCCTGTTTTATATCTTCTGGAAGGACGAGCGGGGATTCCTCTTTCAACTGGGCTTCGGCAGCCCGTGCAGGGGTTCCGGCGGGTTGGCGCTTGGTCAGGAAGTCCCGGATCTGGGTCAAAATCTTCTGCTCGCTTTGGGCGATAGTGGTGTTCTTAACCGAGAAACCGGCAGCCTGTACGTGTCCTCCGCCACCCATATGGAGGGCAATGGCGGAAACATCCATATGAGGCTGAATGGAGCGCATGGAGCACTTCACTTCACCATCACGTTCAACCATGAGCAGGACAAAGTTCATCCCCTCTGCGCTCTTGAGAAGCTCATCAACAACACCCTCGGTGTTGGTTGGTTCAGCCTGGGAGGCAACAAAGTCTGCCTTGGTAAGAATGGTCCAGGCAAAGTGGTTCTGTGGGTCTTCCTTGATGTAAGAAAGAGCACGGCCCCAGAGGCGGAGCTGGGCCAGGGAGCGGGTCATGAAGATGCGCTTCACAATCTCCTGCTGACGGGCTCCAGCTGCCACCATTTGGGCGGCAACGGTAAGGGACTTTGGCGTAGTGTTGGCGTTCTGGAAGGAACCAGTGTCAGTGGTGATACCGGTAAGAAGGCAGGTAGCCATTTCCGCATCAATCATGCCGGGGATGTCTTTCCCGAGGGTCTCCAGGAGGGAAACCAAAATCTCGGCGGTTGAAGAGGCGGTGACATCGATAAGGTTCACCTTGCCAAAATTGGTGTTGGTCGGGTGATGGTCGATATTTACAACGGGAACTTCAAAGAAGAGGCTTGGGTTTTCTTCGTAGATAACACCCATCCGGTCAAGGTCGCTACAGTCCAAGACAATAACCAGGTCGGTGCGGAAGCTGCCGTCTTCAATCCGTACGCTTTGTGGAGTGAGCACACCTTCTTTAGGGGTGACTACTACCATGAGCTTGGTTTCTGAGACACGCTTAAGGCTTACGTTGCCCACCTTGGCTTGGCTCTCGTCGATAATGAGAAGCAAGTCCTTATTGGCGGTGAACTCGTTTTCCACCTCGGTGTAACCAGGAAGGAAGTCAAAAGTGGCGGGAATCTTGCCACCCATGGCCACGGTCACCTGCTTACCGAGTTTCTCAAGGCCACGCTTTAGAGCG
>DATHWI010000032.1 GCA_035460805.1 Verrucomicrobiia bacterium
GAGTGCCTGAAGATCCTCAAGGGCCGCATCATCAGCAGCCACCTCAAGGACCGCAAGGAAATCGGCAAACAGGGACCTGATCAGGTCTATGGCACCGGTGTTAGTGACGTCGCAGGCTGCCTGGCCGAGCTGAAGGCTCAAGGGTTCGATGGAAATATCTCCGTCGAATACGAAAACAAATGGGAAGACAATGTGGGTGACATCAAGACCTGCATCGACTTCGTGAAGAACTGGGGCGAAAAAGCCAAGTAAGTCTGGCGAACGCTGAGAGCTTCGACAGTAATTTTGAATGAACGGCGACCCTCGGGTCGCCGTTTCTTTGTTCAAGCCAACCGGCTCAACAAGCCTCACATGGCAATACACTGGGTGCGCCAGCATGAAGGTCCGCGCACCCGGTGATGAGGGGGAGCATGAAGTGGACAACTCCTTCTCCTGGGAGCGCTGGCGTCCCGCCGGCATCAGGGTGAGAGCACCCTGTCCTGAACAAGTCAGGGCAGTCATCCTTCGTTTCCCGTAGGGGGTGCTGGGAGCGCAGGATTCATCCTGCTGGAGCCGTCAGGCGACGTTCGACTGAGCAAACTGCTATGAGGGTTGGGTCAAGGAAGGTTTGATGTTTTCTTGGATTTTGTCTTCTTCTCGAACTTCGGGGATAAGGCGTTGATGTTTTCGGAGACGGCTTCCTTCAGCGATTCAGGCAGTTTCCACACTGCTGACAACCTGCTATCCGCACATGACCTTGCAGGGATCAGTGCCTAATACGAACATGCGTAAGCTGAAGGAACGGGTGGCGGCTCAATCTAAAGTCCGGGCTGTGTTGGCGCCCTGTTTGCGTTTCGAACACGCCACACCGTTCCAAAGTGGTTGGGGAAAGTTATTTCTTCTTCAAGCCATTCTTCGAGCGGCCCTCTTGAGGTGAGTTTTTGATGACGTTGTGAGGTTGTGAAGCCGCCCGTGGGCAGCTTGCTTTCAGGCTGGCTCCAGTCCCAGTTCCTGTAGCGTCGCCTTGCCCGTGTTGAGCCTCCAAAGGTCCACCGCCAGGCCGCGCGCCAGTTCCACCGCGATCTTCTTCTTGCTCCCAGGTTTGCCTCTCCCGCTCTGGGCCAGCAGCAACTTCTCCCTCACCTTCTCAAGACGCTTCCACTTGGGCTGGTGCCTCATGAGCCGCCACGCCGCCTCCACCAGCGCCGTGCGCAGCCGCCGGTTCCCATGCCGGTTGATCCCGCCCTGCCGCCGTGATCCCCCCGAGCTGTACTCACTGGGACACAACCCGGTGTAACTGGACACCTGACCCCGGTTGCTAAAACGTCCCCAGTCGATGACTTCATTGTTGATGATCTGTTCGCTGAGCGCTCCCAACCCCTTGGGCCGCTCTTGGGAGGGCCGGGCCAGCGCTTCGATCTGCTCGGTGCACCGGGCCACACCTCGTTCCAGCACCAGAAGGGCCTCCCGGGAACAGTCCAGGATGTCGCTCAGCCACTGGGGCAGCTTCGCCAGCCACACTGCCCACGCCTTGGGTCTCCACCACCGGTGCCCCAGTTCCAGCCCTTGGGTCAACGCCCGCCCTCTGGCTCCCAACGCCATGCGGCGCACTTCTTTGACCAAGTCTTCACGATAGCGCGTCAAGGCCCGACGCTGCTCCACCTGCTCTTGGGGCACCGTCACCACCGCCAACGCCTTGTTGTTCCCCTCTTTGTAGCGCGCCAGTCCTTCGACCAAAGCACAGGCATCCCGTCCGTCGGTCTTGACCCGGCGACCATGCGTGTCCCAGTTCTGAGGCCGCACCACCAGGCACTCCACCCCCGCTTTCTCAAGGTGCCTGTGCAGGACATAACCAAACGGACCTGCCTCGTAACAGCACACCACCTTGTGCGCCAGCTTCATTTGCCTGGCCACCCAGAGCTTGAATTCCTCAGGACCAAAGCGCTGGGCAGGCTGCGGAGCCGCTCCATCGACTTTGCGGCACACCACTTGCTGGCGCAGATGCACATCCACACCCAGGTAGATCACATCAGCTTTATCGGGCTCGACCCCGGCCTTCTTGAGGTCAGACTGGTCAATTTTTGCTTTGGAGGTACGTTGCGTGGCCATGGGGTTGGTAAGGATGTATTGTTTCATTACCCTTCCTTTTTAGCACCGCTCGGCTGCGGTGCGACAACCCCATGGTATCTAAAGTTTG
>DATHWI010000033.1 GCA_035460805.1 Verrucomicrobiia bacterium
TGAGTGAGCGCAATAGGAAGGTCCAGTTGTCCTCGACAAATTTGCGTACCTCGGCGGAGTGGTCAAAGAGTTCGCCGCAAGAAACGATAAGGGCCGAGGCGCTGTCCCGGGCGGGTATGGAAAATCGCACATTGTTGTAGACTGCATGGGCTTCTGGTCGGGTGATGAGGTCAATACCCATCCGTTTGAGCCAGCGAAGCGGCGGCACGTAGTTGGCCCAGTGGCGGACATACTCTACCCGCAACGGCAAGCGGCCACTTGGTTGGGCGTGGGAAAGAATAGTAGTAAAGGTTTCCACGGCCATTTGCGGGTCAAACCGGCCAAAGACGGCGCAGGCCAGGGCGGCGTCTCGCGTCCACACCTCTCCCACAAATTGGCTGTTGCGATCGGCCGAAGTAAACATGCCGATGCAGGTTTGGGTGGCTTGGGCTGTTATTTCTAAAGCCTGTGCATTCATTTCATCCCGTACTCTGTCCTGCCCTTCTTGCTTGAGTAGGAGCTGAAGGAAGGCTTTGCGGGCTCTGGCAGCGCTATGGTGGGGCCGGTCGGCTAGTTTTTCTAGGTCTGGCTGCAGGCGGGCTCGCTCCTCGCGATTCATGCAATTGGAAATCTTTGGTCCAATTACTTTGTATGAACGCCGGTCTGAGTGCCGAGAACGAGGCGAGTGATTCATGGGTTAATGGTAGCATTCATCGTTGGGCAAACAAAAAACACTCAGACATAACTCATCAGAGTGAAGGTGCTCCCATGCCGCAGTTACACTATTTCTGCTTAACTAAGCATATGGACTACAAAGACTTTATCACCTCTTCTCTCGAAGAAGCGGCAGAGATTGCCAATAAGAACTTTGGCAAAGTTGTGGGCGTTACTAAGGCTGATGATAATAATCAGGTACTTACTGAAACAGACCTAGAAATAGGGAAGTTGTTAGTAGCGAAGATTGAGCGGGAGTATCCCAACTTCAATGTTATCGATGAAGAAGCAGGGGTAGTCGACAAAAAATCAGACTTCACCTGGGTAGTTGACCCCATAGATGGATCGAGCAACTTTGCTTCTGGAGTACCGACATATGGTATTTACCTTGGTTTGCTTGAGGGTGGTTTCCCAGTTGCCGGAGGTATTATGCTTCCTGCTCAAAATGAACTGTATGTGGGGATTAGGGGAGAGGGGGCTTTTTGTAATGGGACCCAAATTCAGGTATCACCTGAGAGCAATCTGCTAAAGGCCTTAGTTTCTTACCAAATAGATGGCCATCAGGAAGAACCTTCTCTTACGGAGGATGAAGCGGTGTTGTTAGGGAAGATAATTCTCAAGACTCGTAATCTGCGCACCTCAGGTAGTGCTTTTGAGTTGGCAATGGTTGCTCGAGGAGCATATGGCGGGGTGGTAAATAAGACTAGTAAGATTTGGGATAACGTTGCGGCTCAAGCAGTTATTGAGGCTGCGGGCGGAAAGTACACCGATTTTTATGGAAATGAGATGGACTACAGCGAGCCATTAACTAAGGCGAAGCAGAACTTTACCTATTGTGCCGCTGCTCCTGAGCTTCACAATCAGTTGCAAGAAATTATTGGGGCACATACAAAATAGGGTTACTGGTATTGGGGGCCACACGAGAATTACCATTGCACTACCCCCTTCCTTTTCTAGTCAATCAAAAAGAAGGAGTGTTTTTGATTTGGT
>DATHWI010000034.1 GCA_035460805.1 Verrucomicrobiia bacterium
CTCTTCAAAGAGTTTGCGGAGCACCTCCATTTTGACCACGCGGTTGCCACCAACGTTTATGCCGCGAAGGAAGGCAATGTATCGGCGCATGGCACCCTAGTTAACCGCGTCGTAAGACTGGCGAATCCAAGCAAGCACCTGGTCATCGATATGTTCGGTGCTGGTAATACGGATGCGGTGCGTAACCATGGCATTCCAAGTACCGGAAAGTTCTAGGCGTCCCTCAGGCTCCACACCTTTGAGTTTGACCCCAATGTGCATACTGTCAGCAGAGGAGGGCTGCACAATGGCAAACTTCCGCTCATGCTTCAGCAGGCTGATGTAGCTATTGGTAGGGTCAGCGGAGACGTCTTCCCCAAACTGGGAGACTTTCGCAAAAAGCTGCTCGTACGGCTTGCGCCACACTGCTTTAGTCCCATTAAAGAGCTCGTCTAACTTCAACTTGTCAGATTTGCCTGGCCCCGGTTGGAGAATTTCGTGGGCTACCAGGTTGGCGTGGCCATGGCCTAGGCCGAACTCCTTTTTAACCCAAGTAATGATTTCCCCATGACGCATCGTTGGCTTTTTGGCATAAAGCGCCCGAAAGTCATCCATTGTCTTACCGGTTTTGGCAGTGATGTTGTTGATGTAGGATTGGTATCCTGACGTTACTTCTTCCGCCATAGGTTTGTGGAGAATTATGAGGTCGTGTACTGCCTTTGTACCATTTTTACGCGCCCACGTCGAACGTCTTTACGCAAAAAGCAGTTTGACGAGGCTGAGAAGGATAACGGTAGCCAGTACAACCTTGATCCAGGCAGATCCCTTTTCTACAGCCAGTTCCACCGCGATGACCGTACCAAGGATGCCACCTGCGACCAACGGGATGATAAAGCCCCAAGAAATAAGGCCGCTGCGTATGTACGCATACGAGACCACGACAGACATTACCAAGGTGACAACGCTCGCGTTTGCGGAGGCAGTAATGACATTCTCACCACCCAGCCTAATGTAGAGCAGCATAAGGAGAGTACTGAAGGCTGCACCGTACAAGCCCCCATATATCCCCAGTAAAAAGCTGCCAATAGCAATGAGCACATAGAAGTACGGGTTCACCGGGCGCTTTTTCAAGTCTTTGAGGTTTATCTTGAGGACAACCAACAGGGCAGCGGCCATGAAAGCAGCTGCAAGGTAGCGCAGGACTTCGTCCGACATACGGAGCGTAAGGAAGGCCCCTAGGAAAGAGGCAGGCAACGTCCATAACGATGACCAGATGCTGACCTTCCAATCTATGACCTTTTTGCGTTGAAAAGCCAGAATGCTCACTAGCTGAAGGAAAACCGAGACCACCCGCACATGGGCAATGGCAGGAAGAATAGGAATACCCATCAGGGTAAAGAGTGGAATGAAGACCAAGGCTGCACCGCCAGCAATGGTGGCGTAGAGCGATACGAGGAAGCTTAGGACAAAAAGCCCGACGAAGCCAAGAAGGGTAACGTGCTCCACGCTATTTCCAGCCTTCCGGTGCGTCAATTGCCCCGTACGGGCACTGCGTTTCACCTACCCGTACTGCCCATCCGGAATCACCCCAGGAATAATGCCAGTACTCGTCCCGGCAGTTGGAAAAACCAACCGAAAGCATGGCTTCCACCAAATGCATCCGGTAGCCCCGTGTTACTGGGTCAATCTTGGTTGTCCAGGTATGGGAAAAGCTCCAATCATCGATGTCCGGCGGGATGACATCCACAAACGACCCGTCATGCCGTTGCAGCACCACATCTACTGCAGCACCTGTGGAGTGGCCAGGAGGGGCGGGGTGATCTATGGGTGCAACGTACCGGTTTACCATCCGGCGGAGCATGTGCTCTGGCCATTCGGGGTGAGCCAGCTTGTACCGGTCGTAGTGCCTGTCCCAAATAGCCTTTTGCATTGTAAGGTCACGGTGAGCCGAGAAAACATGCAACCTGAATTCAGGGTCAATGAGCAGGGAGGCCTTCCTCAGCATCTCGGCCACAGGCGCACGAAGGAATGGTGTCACCTCATGGCCAGGGGTTGTCCTGAAGGTTATCCCGGTAATGGTGCGGATATCCACCAAAGGATCGCCGTTCTCAACGATCTTTATTTTGTCGAGCGCCAGTTGCGGCTCCGGGACTCCTATTCCTTGCATGGTGTAACTGTAGCAAAACCAGAGGCTTACCGCCTCTTTTGCCTTGCTGGGCCACTTTTCCGCCGACTCTTTTTTGAGGATCCCTTGAGACGGGCAAGGAATGAGTCACTCATGTACGACCGCAAGCTGGCCAACTTATTGAGCGCCGTATACTGCTGCATACTGAGCTCCGTGAGGGATACCGCCCCACCCGCAATGCCGCGTACCCGTTCCTGCACCTTGTGCAGGGAAACAGCTTGGATGCGTTGACCGGACTCCTTCTGCACATTTCTCCTCTCTTCCTCCAACCGCCCATGTAGCCAGGCACCGCAAAGCTCTACAAAAAGATGCCGCGTCTGAGGGGTACTTTCCGTAACTGGCGTGCTGGCACCTTTAATTGTCTTGCCATTGCAGCGGATTAGCCAGCGGCGGGCCAGTCCGCCTTGGCTTGGATCAAAGAATACCTTCCCTGGCGTTGCTTTAAAGAGATGTGGGGCAGCGGACTCTAACCACATAGGGTCAACCACTGTAAGGTCTTGCACCAAGTGGAGGGTTTCCAAGCCGCGCGGAGTGGCTACCTCGAGGTTAAAAGGAGTGCCGGTCATGATTCCGCTCCGTGCCACCACCGTACCACCAGAGAGCTCCCGCTTCTTCCCGCCAAGCAAGGAAACGACATTCCGCTCATCTGCCATCACCCAGACTTGGTCAATTTGCCCCGCCACAATGCAGCGCATTAGGAGGGCATCTTCACCCTTATCAATTGGATAGAGCTCGGTAAGGGGGAGACCCAAGTCTTCAGCTAGGCGCTCAATGACTTCCGCGGCTTTGGTCACACTTTTGGCCACAATTCCTAAATCCTCATACTGCTCGGGGTCTATTTGTGGCAGAGCCAAATAGACATCGTAATGTGCCAAAAGGTCAGACTTATTGTGCGTAGCATACTGCAGCCAACCTAAGTATTTGGTGCCGCCACGAATAATGCCGCCTACTTCCTGGATCGCAATGATCACGGCCAACTTCAGTTTCATGGCCGCGGGCAAGTCTTCTACTTCTACCAACATGCGGGCATAACGGGACTCCACCGGGAAGCGCTCCATCTTATGTCCAATTTCTGTCACCTCACCCGCAACTGTCATGGCACCCAGGGTTACCAGGGTTTGTTTGGCTTGCTGGATTGCCTCAATCCCAGGAGTGTGGAAAAACTCCAGCTCCTCAATGTCTATACCAACACTCGCCAGCCTTAGTACGAGGCGGTCCAGGTGAGTACGAAGGATTTCCGGAATGGCATAAGCTGGCCGCTCTTCTAGGAACGCGCACGGCATGCGGTCCAGGGCGGCAAGAATATATTCGCCCGCCTTAGTACGTCCGGCCCGGCCTGCACGCTGTAGGCAGTCTGCACGGGAAACTTGCGCAATGAATAGCCCTTCAATCCCGTGATGAATTTCTATTCGCCGCTCAAGCCCAGAATCAATAACAGTGTCGATATCATCAATAGTCACGCTAGTCTGTGCAATATTGGTGGAAAGGACAACCTTGCCGTTTGGATACGAAGCAAACGCCAGCTGCTGCTCCGCCGCTTCTAACTGGCTGTGCAGCGGAAGTACGGGCACGTCTTTGGACCCTGCCAAAGCCGCGAGACGGTCCGCAATGCTTTCTATCTCCGACTTTCCTGGCAAGAACACCAAAATGTTGCGCCCACCCAGTAATAGGTGGCGCTCCACTTCTTCCAACAAGTCGTCTGCCCGTCCCATGGTAATAGGGTGGCTGCGCCCAGGTACCGTAATGGGTGCAGGTGCATTGTAATACCCAGCCAAACTTACGGCATCAATAGTGGCACTCATTACTACTACCTTGAAGCTGGCGTCCTCTTGGCAACGCTTCTTGGACCAAGCAATAAGCACCTCCATGTTCTGGTTCCACTCATGGATTTCATCCAACACTAAAACCTGATGGTCACCAGCGCCCTCACCCGCTACTTCACGGACCAACTGCAAGCCATCCGTACAGTAGAGAATCACATTCTCGTCAGTGTCATCGCGTTCGTGGGCTGTGCGGTAGCCAACATGATGCCGCTCTTTGTGCCCATGGCGCTCTACCCATTCCTCACGCACCCTTAGTGAAAGATTTCGTGCAGCCAAGATGCGCGGCTGGGTCACAATCACTTTTTTGTAGCCGTGTTCTGCCAAGTACTGCGGAACTTGCGTGCTCTTCCCTGCCCCCGTTTCCGCGGTCAGGATTGTCACTTGGTTAGCATCAACCGAATCCAAAATCTGCTGCCGGTAATCAGCAATGGGCAGCTTGTCCGCATGGACGGAAAGCGCAACCTTGAGCTGCTCTATCCCGTCATCAAACTCATTCATAGGTCCAGCGTAATACTCACCGGACAGTGGTCAGAACCCATGACAGCTGGATGGATATCTGCCGCCACAACCTTGTCTTTAAGCGCAGCGGACACAAGGAAGTAATCGATCCGCCAACCCACGTTCCGTTCCCGGGCGTTGGCAAAATGGCTCCACCACGTGTAGTACCCATTGCCTTCTTTGAAGAGACGAAGGGTGTCTACAAAACCGGCGTCAATAAAGGCTTGGAAGCCTGCCCGCTCTTCTGCAGTGAAGCCCTTTTTGCCTTTGTTAGCCTTGGGATGGGTAAGGTCAAGTTCCGTGTGTGCCACGTTAAAATCACCACACATAACCACTGGCTTTTTCTTTTCCAGAAGTTGGCAGTATTCAAGGAAGGCGGGGTCCCAGTGCTGATGGCGGAGCGGGATACGGCTTAGGTCGTCCTTGGAATTAGGTGTGTACACGGTGACTAAGTAGAACTGGTCGTATTCCGCAGCAAGTACACGTCCTTCGGTATTAGGGTCACCATGCCCGTCATCGCCCATGCCGTACTTGTCCTGGATCTCCTGGGGAATACCCGGGATCACCGCGAGTGGCTCCGTTTTACTGTAGATAGCTGTGCCGGAGTAACCCTTCTTAACGGCAGAATTCCAGTACTCCTTGTAGTCAGGCAAGTCAAAAACGGCCTCACCGGGCTGGGCTTTGGTTTCCTGCAGGCAGAGCACGTCTGGGTCTTCCTGTTTAATGAAGGGCAAAAAAGCGTCTTTGCGGAGGACGGCACGAATGCCGTTTACGTTCCAAGAGTAGAGTTTCATATGTTTACGGTACCAGATGTTTCCCTAGCCGCCCATGAGGTAGCGGGAATTTTGGGTATGAAAAAAGCGCCACATTTCTGTGGCGCTTCGTTATTTGGGAATCCGGCGGTTAGGCCATCATCCATTTGACGAGCTCGTCGGTGATGAGCTCGTCGTTGATCTCTTCGTCGGTCTTCTGCACCCACGCCTTGACGTCACGAATGACGGTCAGGCCGCAGTTGTCGAACTTGTCGGCCATGCGCTTAAGGAAGGGGAAACCCCCGCCCTGGTTGGAGACACCGATGAACATGATGTAGACACCGTAGTTCTTATCTTGCATCTCCTGAAGCAGAGCTTCCATCTGACCCTCGTCGCTACTGGCGCCGTCCGTATTGAACAGGATGAGCGTCTTGCGACCTGCGCCCGTAGGAGCCGCAGTCGCAGCTGGCGCGCTACCGCCCCGATTGAACATCCCACCCAGGAGGCCGCCTGACTTCTGCGGAGCAGAACCAGCTGCGACCCAACCAAAGTGCTGGAGAGTCAGTCGGGTGACGTAGGAGTAGTCGGTTCCATAGCCGTAGCCGGGAACCTTGCCGATGATGTTCTTCGCTACATAGCCCTCCACCGTTGCCGGGGTGACCATACCAACGTGGTGCGCATGAGCAGCACCATTGCTGAACGTGAAGACATCCGCCTGTTGGTCGGGGTCGAAGACCATGGCCCAAGGGGTGAGTCGCACCAGGAGGTCATTAGTTAGACCATCCCGATGCTCATCATCATACGAACCGGAGACGTCAATGACGAATCCAACTTCGGCCGAGGGAACCCTGAGCGTGCCGCCACGCTTCTTGAGTGAGAGGCTGAGTTTATTCTTACTCTCCTCCATTTTGCTCAAATCAACTTTTAATGGCATTTATTTTCTCTCTCTTCCTCATTTCGTGAGGCGTTGCAAAATGTCGCCGAGACCTGCCCGCAAACCGTAAAGGTCTGTTTCCGTAGGTATCGGCTGCTGGAAAACGATGATCACACTCTCGATCCAACCAGGAAGTGCATTTCGCACTCCTTCGGTAATCTGCAGTTTCAGAATTCGGAGATTGCTCTCCGCCTGAGCCCGCACCACCATGCCGTGTCTGATGTTGGCAGCAGTCTTTGTAAGACTGGCACCCCTATCTTCCAAGGCTTGGATTAATCGAGTTTTATCCTTATCGACAAGCTTGTCGGCCAGGTAGCGAGCTGCGAGACTCTCAGCATCAATGGCAATGGCGAGCTTGTTAAACTCGTCTGCCAGTGCGAGAAGTTCCGCTTCCGCTTTGGCTATTTCGGGCAACGCTTGCTCGAGCAATCCCCTAAGCTGATCCAGCTCTGGTTTTCGCTCGTCAAATTCTTCGCGCGGATCATTCAGCTTACGGAACAATCCCTTGGCGGGCTTTTTGCTCAGTGCTTCATTAATCTCGTTCAGGAGGGTAAAGAGGCGGGTGAGATGTCTCCCGCTATCCTGCGCCTGCTTTAATCCGACAAGCTTCAGTGACTTTTCAGTCAGCTCGCCGTATGCACGCTGGCGCTCATCTCCCCACTGTACGCCTTTAGCGTCGGTGAGAAGCTTGATTATTACTCCTTTCAGAATGCGCTGTGCCTCCTCAAGCACGTCCGGCGGTGTGCCGGGCTCATACTTGAGTAGCTCCTCCCTTGTCACTTCCACACCTTTTCTCACCTCACCTGCGATGGCCGTTGCCTGTTTGACAGGCATGGTTTTCACGGGAGTAGGTTGTGTGGGTGCAGTCCTGGGAGGAATAGCCGTTGGAGGTGAGGCGGGCTGTGACACTTTTGGTGTCTCAACTGGCTTACTACCGCCCATCACCGTGACCTTCCGCTCCGGTGGAGCTTCTGGCTTTGGTTCAGGTGGTTTTTGTCCTCCTCCGATAACGGTCGGCTTTCGCTCTTGTGAAGCGTCAGCCGGCTTTGCAAAAGGTTGAGAGGGAGGAGAACCCCCACCTATCACCGTAACCTTCCGCTCTGGTGGAGCTTCTGGCTTTGGTTCAGGTGGTTTTTGTCCTCCTCCGATAACAGTGACTTTCCGTTCCCCAGGTGTTACGCCCGAGGTTTTCGTTTCTGATTCCTCAGGCATAATTGTCACCCCTCCTCCTTAGGAGAAGTTTTCCAGGATGTACTTGAAGTCGCCGTTGAATCCAACGCCGATCGGGGTATAAACCCAACCGGTGGACGGATCCAGCGTGAGCGTCCCCATCTGGACAGCGTCGAACTGCGCAAAGTTGGCCGTCAGCTCGTAGTCGCCGAGGATCCTGCCGCCGTCATCCTTAATGCGGATGCCGGCAGTCTTGACCTCTGCGAACGTTGCCGCCTTATGCGGGTGGATCGTAACGAAGATTGGAATCTCGTTGATACCTGCCGGCACCTTGGCGCCATCGATCGTGATGATCTCATCCACGTCAGCAATCTGCCCGTTGCGTGCGTCGCCGCTATGCGTCAGGGCACCTTCGACCGTGGAGAACGACTTGCCGTCGGCGTTAACCGGCAGCACGCCTTGATCGTTGGTCTTCACGCAATTGTACGTGCTACACACATGGTCGAGCGTGGACGCCTTAGCGCCAGAGCCGTCGTTCGTGCAGAGCAGCGCATGCCCATCGAGGTCGTGTTCGGAATCCCAGTAGAGCTCGACCGTAAAACGGGCGGGCTTGCTGAGGTTGAGCGAAAGCTTCTTGGGCGTTTCGCCCTTTTTGGTCAGATCAAGTTCTAGAGGCATTTTGTTTTTCTGAATCCTTGCGTGATTTTTGGTGCCCACACGCGGGCATACCGTAACCTAACGAGTTGACTCAACGCCGAAGCGCCGAGTTGGGTTGAACACTTTGTCCGAGCATGAGGAG
>DATHWI010000035.1 GCA_035460805.1 Verrucomicrobiia bacterium
CACGACTTTATAATTGGTGCACGTGTGGAGGCAACTTTTCACACACTCGGATCACAAACGATACAAAAAGAGATTATTGATATTCCGGCAGTCGCCATCGAGTGCAAAACGTATATAGACAAAACCATGCTGGAGGGCTCATCCACCTCGGCAGAACAGCTCAAATACAAGAATCCAAATGGATTATATATGGTTGTATCCGAATGGATTAAGCTTACTGAGAATATCAACCTCAGAAAGTACAAGGTAGACCAGATATATGTTTTGCGTAAGCAGAAAAATGTTGATAGAGAATATCGTTTTCTACCTACTTATACTAAGAACCCGATTCACTCAGATGTAGTGGAACATCTTTTTGAGACAGTAAGAAATCACCTCACCGCCGACTGGAGTGGGGGCATTAGAGATATCTTAGTTAAGGGCTATATCGAGTAAATAGAAAGGGCAAAGTAAGCACCTCATTGACCCACCCGGGTCTTTTTGCTATCCTCCCCATACCATTAGCACCCGCACCATGGGCGCAAGGAGAACCCGGACTTTGCAAAAAAGACACTCGTACACCCGATCAAACCTCGCCTCGCCATTACCATCGTGGCTCCCGCACAGCCTCGAGCTGCCGGAATCAACCAACTTCCAAGTGGAGGTCAACGTCATCAAGGACTTCACCGCAGAGGTGGACTTCATAGTGCAAGGCCTGTCCAGTGGCAAGGCCACGTTCAGCAACCAGTTCGACCTCATATCCTTCCTGGCGCTCATCCACCTTGTCTTTGACTACACGTTCAACGACAACAAGGACACGTTCCAGGTCCGTGAGAACTCCCGCACCGGTGGCGGCACCGGCATCCTCCTGCCACGGGAAACTGCCTTCTGGCACGACGTCCATTCGCACGCGCGGATGGGTGAGATGAGCCAGCTGGCCTCGCGCCAGAAATTCATCATCTTCTGGAAGATGTTCGAACAGCAGGGGGTTACCTTCCCGCCAACCCGCTACTACGTCAGCAAGACGGACGGCGAGAACCTGCCGGAGGGTTACCTGGTCCGCAGCGAGAAGACGGGGAATGGCTACCGGCTCGACACCCTGTTTGAGGTGGTGACCGTAACCCGAAGCTTCCACAATCCTCAGCTTCACAATTTTGGCTGCGAGGTAGACATGGACGGGCTGGACGAGGAGCTCGCCGCACACCACAAGGATGTCCTCGGGTACATCTTTGACCTCGAGTCAGTACCCCAACCCGCTTGAGCCTTACCAATCCTCCGGAGCAATCCGGAGGATTTTTTCATTAAAAAAGCCCCGTACTCAGTACGAGGCAAGGAACCAGCCTTACGTAACAACCAGTTCGGGGTAACACTCCAGGGGCTCATGGGAGGTATCCACGCAACTCTCTTTATCGAGACGAGCCATAATCTCATCCACCATCATGCCGTTAAGCAGAGGCGCCGCCTGAAGAGGGCCACCCTGCCCATCGTCGGCATCAACCTCATTCAGGTGTTCGAACGCCCGATGAATGGAGTGGTCACTGAAGTGGTCTTCGGTGAAGCAGCCTTTTTCCCGCAGATGAGCAATAAACTCTTCTACGGTTTTGGGATAGAAGGTGCGGTAATGCGCCTCTACGGCAGCATCTAGGAGGAAGGCACAAACGCCTGCCACTACCTCTTCACGGCTGGAAGCAAGTTCTTTTTCCTCCTCTTGTGAGGCTAAGGACTTGTAGTTGTTCGCGGCTGCAAGGCTAATGGTGCTTATCCATTTTCCAGGGGCACCATCTCCCGCTTCGCCGACTACGATATGTAAATCATTTGGATATTTCGCAGCTTCCAAGAAATCCTCCCGCACCACTGTGCGTAACCTATTTATATCAGAACCAACACCTTTCGCTATCTTTTTGCTACAGTTAATGCATGCGACCAGAGCTCTACCAGAACCTTGCAGAGCCTACGATCCGCTTCTGCGAAGACAACTTGGGTGGGTGGGTTGCCCAGCCCGCCAACTCTGTAAGCTCCCTGGTCATTTCGCTGGCCGGGCTCTTTATCCTTTCCCGTAAACCCCGGCACGCTTTTTCACCTTGGCTAGGTTGGACAGCCATTCTTACGGGCCTCACTTCCTTTGCCTACCATGCCAGCTTTACCTTCGTTGGGCAGCTCGCAGACTTAGGGTCGATGTTCCTGCTGGCATCCTTCCTCATTGTGGCAGCGCTGCGGCTTTCATCGTCCCGCAAAGCGTATGCAATCCTTGTGCTGGGTACGCTGATACCCCTCAGCCTTACTGCGTACTTCCGAACAGTTGCGGATTTTAACCTGGGCATCCCACTTTTTGCCGTTCTCTTAGCTAGTGCCATTTACCTAGAGATTCAAACCATTCGGCGCGAAGGTAGTTCACTGCGCTATTTTGGCCTGGGCTTCTTGGTATTCGCCACAGGTTGGCTCATCTGGCTTTTGGACTTCAAGCAGGTTTGGTGCAGCCCAACCACTTTTCACCTTATTAACGGGCACAGTTTCTGGCATGCCGCCAACGCAGCCGCCCTCCTTTTTCTCGACCAGCATTACCGGCAATTAAAGCGCTAACCATGGACCAATATGCATCAGGCAGGCACAAGCGCGTAAGTGCCAAAGCTATAATTAGAACTGAAGACGGGCACATCCTCATCGTCAAAGACCATTGGAAGGACTACTGGTCTTTTCCAGGGGGTATCGTTGAGGCAAACGAATCTCCCTTTGAAGGTGTTCAGCGTGAAGTACTAGAGGAAACAAGCCTTACCCCGGAGTGGGTTGGGTTCCTTGGCAGTTCCTACCGGCGTGATGAGAAGAAGGAAAGCCTCAACTTTACCTTTGGGGCCAGTATGTCTCGCACCGATGTGGAGGAGAATTTCAAAGCCGCTGACGGGGAAGGGGAGGCGTGGAAACTTGTGACACCTGAAGAAGCCATGACACTTCTTGAGAAACCAACTGCCGGCAACTTGCCCCAATTCTTGGCTCGCTGGGAAAACTGCAGCCTTCTGATTGAAGCCTTATGAACATTGTCTTGTTTGGTGACAGCCTCTTTGCCCGTTTAAAAAAGGGGCACCTCAACCAACTTGAATCGGCGATCACCAACGCAACCGTTCACAACTGCGCAACAGGCGGCTTTAACACCTCCGACGGCCTTAGGCGCGCCGCTTTCATTGCGAATCTCCCAGCAGACCGCTTCATCCTTTGTTTTGGCATGAACGATTGCGCTCCCTGGAAAGTGGTTCCCATTGAAGAATTTGAGACAAACCTTCTAGGTATTCTTTCGGCACTAGGTGCCGAAAGAACGTCTGTCATCACCCTTCCTCAGGTTAATGAAGAACTACAGCCTGGGCCTAACAAGCGCCTCAATTCACTCCTCGCCCCATACAATCACTGCATTGAGCAAATATGCACGCACAGTGGTGCCACCAGGATTGATACAAACCCATATTTTTCCCCACTTGAACCCTATCATGCCTCCGATGGCGTACACCTTAACGAAATAGGGGAGAACGCCCTCCTTGTTGCAATACGGGAATCGATCCAGAGGTAAGTGAATCGCATGTGCCCTTAACAGATTGACAAACCTGTAACGCTATGGTATGATCGCCAAGCATTTTGACAGCTTGGAGGGCTATTAATCAAAACCA
>DATHWI010000036.1 GCA_035460805.1 Verrucomicrobiia bacterium
GGCACATACCGGCTGCTTCAATATCTTTATGAACAAGTTCCTAGGAGGAAGCAGCGGATAGTTTCTGGCAGGGGTCACATTCCCCTGCCTCAAAACCAGAGTTATCAACTATTGATGCCTCTGGTTTTTTATTTGCCTATCCCGCCGTTCCCCGTGCCTGCCGATCCTTCACCACTTTAATCATCTCGGTGTAAGACTTTTCCATGTCTACATTAAGGTGCTTGCCCAACATGAGGACTGCCCACAGCACATCTGCCAGCTCGTGCTCAATTTTCTTGTCGATATCTTCACCATCACGGTAGCCCTCTTTGGCCATAACCTGCTCCGCAAGCTCACCGAGGTCCGTCATGAGAAAACCAAGGTATACGAGGGGCGTGCGTACGCCATATCCTTTATCCTTGCCGGATTGGATATAGGCGTCATCTATTTCGCTTCCGAGTTGTTGGAGTTCTGAGAGGTGCATATCGAGTAGTTGGCCTGTGGCCTTCACTTATTAGTACGGCTGGTAATTAACCGAGGCGGCAAGCTCCTGCGCCTCATACTCGGAAAAATCGCCGGTCACCATGAGCTCGCCTTCCGTAATGGATGAAACCACTAACGGCTCGGCAATAAGCTTGCCCTTCACATAGACCGGCAGTGTCTTGCCGATATTCTCACGGGTTGCCTTGGCAAACTTTTCCCAACTAGAAGGCAAGAGGGTAAAGGTAATTTGGGGCTGCGGTTCGCTCAAGCCATTCACGGTCCAACCCGCCGATGCACTCGTAATATCCTCACCATTGAGAATTTCCACCCCCGCTTCGTCCTTGATGGTGAAAACAGAGGCTTCCTTACCTGTAAGTGGGGTGGGGCTAGGTGTGGGAGTGGCGGAGGCACTAGGGGCCGGATAAGGATCCCGCGGGTCAAGAACACCTGGGTTGTAGATTGAGAAAAGACCAAAGATAAGGCCCAGGGAGATCGCGGCCAAGGTTGCCCGGGACAGCGCTTTCTGACTCTTGAAAAGGGACATCGCAAGGAAAGAAGCAATCATAAAGGGTACCAAGCCTATGAGGAAGGAAAGCACGTTAAGCTCCGAGTGGACGGCATGTCCAAACTGGATATTAAGCATGAAATACCAGCCTGCCACAACCATGATCCACGCCAGGACTATCGCTACACGATCAGGTGCGTTTCCATTTTGATCAGGTGATGGAGCACTACCTGTCACGGTAGGCGGCACGGGTACTTGCTGCTGGTTTTCAGGAGGCGTACTTGTCTCTGGTTCCATACGAAGAGGTTCTTGATGTTGGATTCAGTATAACAGTACGCCCCTGGCTAGGAAGTGTGAATTGGTGCTCCTGGAAAGTCATCCAAATAAAAAAGCAGAGGAAAACTCCTCTGCTTGAAACTAATGAGCGCCTAACCGGGTACCGGCGTGCGCTCGAACATCTCTTCAAATTCCAGTTCTTCCCTAACCGTAAGGGCAGCATAGGGTCCAGGCATGGGGAATCCCCGCATGAGCACCTCGTTGACGTGTACAGCCCCGGCTCCCCGCCTGACTTGTTGATAGGGTGAGAGGAAGAGGTACATCTTACGCGCCTCCTCCTCTGACAACCTTTCGAACGTTGCCACTGGCCTGCCCTGGTCAAGGACCCGGTCAGTCCCCCGCTTCTTTGTGGCGTAAAAATTCACCACGTAGCAAGAGGGCAAAGTGTGGCATGCGGTACATACGGCGCCCCATTCCGCCTGCTCTAGCAGGGTGTGGGGCTGTAGTACGGGAAGTGTCCCCGTATATTTGATCATCAAAACAATCCTCCGTTCCTTGCACTCCAGATAGGAGTGAGGAATAAAAAGGATAGCAAAAAGCTCCGTCTCACTCAAGTCATGGGAATCTGGGAGTGCAGGCAATAAAAAAAGAGGCTGCGGATGCAGCCCCTCATGATTACCTAAACCCCCGCCCCGACCGCGACCCGGTCAACCAGGACTGGTGGGGTTGGGAGCCGCTCGGCCCGCACGCCACCTGCGGCGGCATCGGGGTGCTCCGCTGGGCCGTAGAAGTGAACGTGGGCCAACCACTCAGCCATCTGGTTGTTGTCAGCGTCCGGGCACATGCGGGATTTTTCGAGATCAAAGAGCCGATCGATAGACTCTACACATATGCACGTCGCCAAAGCCGGGTATTTGCCTTGGTTTGGCGATTCAGTCCACGCCCAAGTCCCCAGCTTGTCTCGGTTTGCCTGGAGTGCAGGTTTGGCCTGCTCAAAGAGTTCGGCCCGCGTGGCAGTGTACAGGGTGTAGAGCGTGTAGCTGCGCGTGCCCAGGTAGCGAAGCCCAAGTTCAGCAGGAGGCGCGTACGTGTCAAATATCTCCGCTTGCGCCAGGTCTTCCCGAATACAGGTCGACCAATCCGTTGGCTGAAACGTCAGCTGCTCGCCCCAAAGCTTGGCGGTAACCAAGAATTCAAGGTTTCCGCCGCTGTTCCTGTCTTCACCAATCTGAACGATGTGCAGGTCGTAAGCATGGGTAAGCACCTCGGGTGCAACATGGAATTGGGCGGCCACAGTGTCCGCACACGTGCGGAGCCACCACCGCGCCACTTGGTCTTCAGCACTCTCAGGCGTTTGGGCGCTCATGATGCTGTGACGAAACTGGATGTACGGCGCTTTTGATCCGTGGGGAAACGGACCGCGCTCAATGACGATTCCTGGTTCTAATTGGAAAGGATCCACGATGCAGGGAGTATAGGGAAAAGACGGGAAATGTCAATGGGCAAGAGTCCTGGGAGGTGGTTAAGGGTAATGCTAAAGAAGGCTCTAGGAGCTGGACACCTTAGGATTTGTTTGCTACTATCCGCGCAGTATCTTTTCGTTCTACGAACGGATGGCACTTCACAACACGTGAGACTACGGAGAATCATGCCAGAAGAAATTCCTGAAACTAAAATCACGATCACCCGAAAGGGTGGATCGCGGATCCTTAATTTGGGTCCCACTCAAATCTTTCTTGTCCGCCGCAGCGAACTGGAAGAAACCATTCACAACATGCTCGCGCCAAGCGGCATTCCAACTGGCTTCAAAAAGGGCGTCATCCTCGACGGCCTGCGCAACCGGGACGAATGGGGAAATGACCTTGACGATGTCTCGTGGCTTCGCCATGAGCAGGGTGAGACTCCCTCAACCTGGAAAGCAAAGGTCAGCACCTTTGTGCAGCACGTCGCAGACATGGAGATTGTAAGAATTTCCTACGCGCGGGACCTGACGGTCTACATCTTTCTCGGAGACTAAGGCAGGCTTACAGCCACCTAACCCAACCCACCAAGAGATGGTGCACTCACTTCAATTCAGGATAAGAAGGCCGATCCCTTCTTATCCAAAAACCAGAGCTATCAATGAATGATGCCTCTGGTTTTTTGTTAGGAGAGTGGATTGACACTTCACCATCTTTTTGGTATAAGTGCGTGCATGCGAGTTTGGTTTGTGTACCTTTTCATCGTCTGTCTCGGGTTAGTTGGCTGCTCCAGTCCTGAGACCTCCCCTTCACTCGTTAGTGAGGCATCCAGCGATTCCTGGACCAGCCCACAGATGGTGGACTATGTTCCACCAGTAACGCACATCTCCCTGTCGGACGGTGAAACCATCCCCCTACCTGGAGGCCGCCTCCTGTTCTACAGCCACGCCGAGCAAGAATCGTCGGACGGCATAGGCGACAGCAGGAAGGCCATCGCCTACATTCTCACGGGCGATGGACACGCCACCCCCTTGGCAGCTCCTCGTGAGCCAGCCAACCGACGAAAGGAAGCGTGGTACCAGAGCGACTTCGAAAGGGCGGCCATAAAAGATGACAAAGTCATCTTAGAGGTTTCCTGCTGGGGGAAAGACAATGACCCAAGCGATACCTTCACGTACTACGTGACCTACGACTTGGACAATCAGACACTCCTTAGCAGTACGGAAAAGCGACCGCAGGGGAAGTGGAGCAAAGGCACTGCCGCTCCCGTCAAGGAACTCAGCGGAGGCAACTACGCTACCCTCCAAGACAAAACCTGGCTTCTGCCATAAGGCCACAACCCCCGCTATCCCAACACCAGAGCAATACCATTCGGTAGCTCTGGTGTTTTTTATTGGTTAGAGAGAGGATTGACGTTCGCTTCCGCCGCCTTCCATCTCATATTGGAGCGGCTGCGGAGCGCTCACTAACTTCCCTCCTCGCTCCGCTCGGCAAGGTATGGGGGAAGTGAACCTTAGGTTTCAAATCATCTTTCTGTTCTAACCAAAACAAATACCCACCTTCCGGTGGGTATTTGTTTTGGTCGGAGAGAGAGGATTTGAACCTCCGGTCTCAGGACCCCCAGCCCTGCGCAT
>DATHWI010000037.1 GCA_035460805.1 Verrucomicrobiia bacterium
TTTTCTTTATATATTCTCTAGTAATAGTAGTAGGGGCCTGTGGAAAAGGGGATAACGTAATAAAAGCCTTGGTGAAAGCCGTGAATCGCTACAATTCAGCTGTGCATAAGGCGGTGTATAGAAATGGGGAAATGGGGAAATGTGTGATAGCCTTTACGTGTAGTTGGGGAAAAGCCCATTTCATCCCCATGGTTTCCCCACAGTTCTCCCCAATTTGTCCAATCGAGAAACTGATGTTATCCCCAAGTAATCCACAGGTTTTCCACAGGGCCACGACATGAAATTCACTTGTTCACGCGAAGACTTAGATAAGTACCTCCAGCATGTAGGGAGGGTTGTCACAGTACGGCAAAGCCTGCCGGTCCTTTCGAATGTCCTCATTGAGACGGATGGCTCTTTGGTGCGGATAAGTGGTACGGACTTAGAATTAGCGGTCTCTGCCAATGTCCCTGCCCAAATACAGCAAGAGGGCGCTTTTACTGTCCCGGCAAAGGTATTCCAGGAATTTGTGCATCAGAACCCAGATGACGAGCTTCTCTTTAGATTAGAGGGGAATGAGTTGGTGTGTAGCGGCTCTAAGGTAGAGGCGCGTCTGGCAGGAATTGATCCTGAGGAATACCCAGCCCTACCTAAGGTGGAAGAGAAGCAGAAAATCCTCCTCCCTGCCTCTAGGTTTGCTGACGCGGTGCGCCAGGTGGTAATTGCGTGTGCTACAGACCCGGCGCGCCCAGTGCTTACGGGTATCCTCTTAACTCTTAATGAGAGTTCTGCCACCCTTGCGGCCACCGATAGCTTCCGCCTTGTGGAGAAAGTAATTGAGATACTTCCTGTTGGATCTCCTCAACAACTGTTGATTCCGGGACGAAGCATTCAGGAGGTGGTGCGAGTACTTGCGCAGTTCCCACTGGAAGAAAGTATTGAATTGGTACTTGGTGACCAGCAAATTATCTTCAAAATTGGGGGCGTCGAGGTGTACTCCCGCCTTTTGCAGGGGAAGTTTCCTCCCTATCAGTCCATTATTCCCACTACGTTTGTGGCTCAGGCAGATGTGCCGACTGCGGAACTTATTCAGGCACTGCGCCTCGCCACAATTTTTTCCACCGCCGGAATTGCCAATATTATGTTGGAAATTGATGCTGCGGGCACCCTGATACTTTCCAGTTACGGCTCTCAAAGGGGGAATGCAAAGAATACCCTCTATGCCGTGGTTAAGGAGGGCTTTACACCGATTAAAGCAGCTTTTAATGCTCGGTTCCTTTTGGATGCCGCTGGCGCTACCGGAACAGACCTAGTACAGCTCCGCTTCAGTGGATCTACCTCGCCCCTCGTTATAGGAACAGAAGATCAGCAGTACCTGCAGCTCGTCATGCCTATTCGGTTGGATTAGGGGTGAAAATTGCATGATTGAAGAGCTACAGCTGCAGAATTTCCGTAATCACACCGACCTGTCGGTGAAGTTTGGGCATCAAACAGTGTTGGTGGGCCCAAACGGAGCGGGGAAGACTAATATTTTAGAGGCTGTCTCACTTCTCTCTCTCACAACCTCCTGGCGGGCCGGAAAAGATAGTGAAGTAGTTAGTTGGGATGCACCCTTTGCTCGCATTGTGAGTGGTGACAAAGAGATGGTTATTCAACGCAAGCCATACTACAAGCGCATTCGGATAGATGGGCTCAGTAAAAGGGTGGGGGAGGTTGTAGGTACGATGCCAACTGTCCTCTTCCAACCCGATGACAGCCAGCTGATTACGGGCAGCCCAAGTTATAGGCGCAACGCCCTCGACCGCTTGCTTGCCCAGTCTGTACCTGGTTACCTTACTTCCTTGAGTCGTTTACAGCGTGTGTTAAAGCAGCGTAATAAACTCCTTAAGCAGATTCAGGAGCGCGAGGCGCAAATCGAGGAGCTTGCGTACTGGGATGAGCAATTGGCTGCCGAAACTGCCATAATCCGGGCTGCCCGATCAGAAGCGGTACCGGCTTTTGCGGCTACGGTTACAGACAAGTTTGCTGAACTTATTTCAGACGTCCCACCGGTTACCATCCAATACGACCAAAGTCCCCGCCACGCCGCCACAGAAGAGACCATCCTCCATCATCTCCAGGAGAACCATTACAAAGAAATAGGGGCGGGCGTTACTTTATATGGCCCGCAGCGTGAAGATATTACTTTTATGTGGGGTGAGCACCCAGCAGCCGAGGGAATGTCCCGTGGCCAGATTAGGGCACTTGTCCTAGCCTTTAAATTGGCGGAAGTGTGCCACGTAGAGGTGAGTACGGGTGCCTCACCAATCCTTCTCTTGGACGATGTCTACTCTGAATTTGACCAGGAGCGACGCAAGGCAGTCACAAAACTGACAGAAGAGTACCAGTCTATTCTTACAACTACAGATGTAGAAAAGGGGTATAAGGGCGAGGTTATCGAGCTTTAGCTTGTGAGTTAGGGACGTATTTGTTACCTTGCGAGGTAACAATCAAGGTGATTCCTTGAGGAGGTACATCAATGCGTTGGGTTGTTTGTGTGGCGCTGTTCTGTTCGGCGTTCATATTGGGTGTATGGGGTTGGAGTGCGGGGCCTGATGAGTGGTACGTTTCAGTCTTAGGATATATAGGTGCCTTGGGAGCGGTATTCCTTGCGTTCCAGGCTCTTGACCATGCTAAGGCTCAATCGGATCCACCGAGACGAAAGTCGGACTACACTAGCAAGAGGATTGATCTTACTGGTTGGTCAGCGGGCCCTGGAAAACTACCACCTAATGATCCTCCGGACGACGGAGGCCAGTCGGGTCCAGATGGTTCCCTGGGTGTTCCACTATCTCCTTCTCCCACTGGCCGTGGCGGAGGCGAGCGCAAAGTCTACGACATCTAACTTTGCCAATACCAAAGATGCCACCCAATTGGGTGGCATTTTTTCTCAAATCAGCGAATTCTCCCTTAAACTTCGATGATAACTGGGATCACCATTGGCTGGCGCTCAGTCTTCTGGAAGAGGAGTTTGGACAAGAAGTCACGGAGTTCATTCTTGGTGCTGGTCATGTCAAAGCCAGGCTTTGCAGCGGCAGCATTCAGGATGCGCTTAATCTCGTTGCGGATATCGTTAATGAACCGCTCGTTTTCACGCATGTAGATGAACCCACGGGAAATAATGTCTGGTGAGCTGGTGAACTGCTTCTTGTGGCTATCGTAAATGGCGATAACAACGAAGATACCTTCTTGAGCCATGGCTTTACGGTCGGAGAGAACGATGTTGCCAACGTCCCCAATACCCAAACCGTCTACAATGACGTATCCAGCTGGTACCTGTTCCTCGGTAAGGTACACCTTACCGGTGTGATCCATTTCGAGAACGGTACCGTTGTCACCAAGCATGATGTTGCCAGGGGTAACGCCTACTTCTTCTGCCAGCTTACCGTGGACGATACGCTTGGAGCGCTCACCATGAAGTGGGATGAAGTAGTTTGGCTGCATAAGCGCAAGCATGAGCTTGAGCTCTTCAGCATATGCGTGGCCAGTGGTGTGTACGTCGAGCATCTTGTTATAGATGACGTTGGCGCCACACTTATAGAGTGCGTTCATAACACCCTCTACTGACTTCTCATTTCCAGGGATAGGGGAAGCAGAGATGATGACGGTGTCACCGCGCTTAATCTGCAAGGTTCGGTGTTCGCCGGTAGCCATGCGGTTAAGGGCAGCCTTTTCCTCACCCTGGGCACCCGTACAAATGATGAGGAGCTTGTCATCATCAAACTTGTTCATTTCCTTTTCAGAAATGAGGGTGTTTGGTGGGAATTGAATGGCGCGCAGGTTAACGGCCATTTCCACGTTGTTCTGGATGGAGCGCCCAATAATGAGTACTTTCCGTCCAGCGCGTGCAGCGGCGTTAATGGTCTGCTGAATACGGTTCAGGTTAGAGGCAAACATTGCCACTACAATCCGGCTCTTTGCGTCGTTGATGACGCTGGAGAGGGACTGCTCAACAATCTTTTCTGAGATCGAGAAACCAGGCTTTTCGGCGTTGGTTGAGTCTGAGAAGAGAAGGTCTACTCCTTTGGCACCGATCATGGCCAAGTCCCGAAGGTCTACTGGCTTGTTGTCAGCAGGGGTGTAGTCAAATTTCCAGTCGGTTGCGTATACGATACGGCCGTTTGGCGTTTCAATTTCCAGGCCAAGAGCACCAGGAACGGAGTGTACGAGGTGGAATGGACGGATACGGAACGCGCCAAGCTGGAGGACGTCCTTGTTTGGTTCAATGGTGACGCATTTGTTGCGGCCGACCAGGTTGAACTCCTCGAGGCGGTGCTTCACCATACCCATGGTAATGGCAGTGCCATACATGGTTGGGAAGCCAAGGCGCTCTACAAGGTAAGGGACAGCACCGATGTGGTCCAAGTGACCGTGGGTAATGATGGCGCCACGAATCCGGTCCTTCTTGTCTTCAAGGTAGGTAATGTCCGGGATGATGTAGTCGACACCAAGCATCTCTGAGTCTGGGAATTGGAATCCCATATCGATGATCAGGATATCCTTGCCATACTCAAAGGCAGTCATGTTCTTACCAATTTCCTCAAGACCACCAAGTGGGATAATCCGCAGCTTAGGGTTGCTTGGGTTGTTGGTTACCGTGGTAGCGGCTTCCTTTGGCTGGCTGCCAGCAGGAATGTTTGGGGGCACAGGACGGCTTGCCTGTTGCTGCTCTGCTAGGCGGCTCGTTTGTGGAGGCATAGCAAAGTGAGGGCGGCCCGACTGGCCTGGACCCTGAGGGCCGCGGGGACGTGCAGCCTGGTAGAAGGTTGTCTTCTGTCCGGACTGGTCTACTGGCTGGCGGTCAGGGCGCTGAGGACGGTTGCCGGTTGGTTGTGGGCGACGGTCAAGAGCAGGTGCCTGAGGCACTGCAGGTGTAGTAGAAGCTGCGGCAGGGGCATCTACGGGTTTGTCCCGCAGCTGAACCTTGCGAGGGCGCTTCTGTCTCTGAGGTAGTTTTGATTGGTTCTCTTCTGAGAACGCATCTTTATTGGTTGTAATGATGTTCATACGAACGTTTTTTGAATGATTTATGAATTGTTTATCCTATTGGCCGGCTAAGGGCTTTAAGGGTTTTGGGTATGTTTTGAAAGTCTTCGAGGAGGGTTTGCCGCATGCCACCGTTATAGAGTGCAACTGCTGGGTGGTAGAGGGCTAGGTATACGCGGTCTTTGTATCTTTTAGGTTGTCCATGTACTTCGGAGATTTTGAGGTCCGGTACAAAGTGGCCTAGGGCGTGGCGGCCAAGCGTGACAATGAGCTTGGGATTAATGAGAGTGAGTTGGTTGTCTAAGTACGTAGGAGCGCAAGTGGCCTTTTCATCCGGGAGAGGGTCTCGATTGCCTGGCGGGCGGCATTTCACGATGTTGGTGATAAATACATCGTCGCGGTTCATGCCGATTGAGGCAAGGAGTTCATCGAGAAACTTTCCCGAAGCCCCGCAAAAGGGGATGCCTTGTTCGTCTTCTTTCTTTCCAGGGCCTTCTCCAATGAAGACAACCTCAGCGTGAGGGTTGCCGGTACCGGGAACAGCGTGCGTACGGCCTTCACAGAGGCGGCACAAGGTGCAGCTGGATATTTGAAGCGCGAGATCATGCAGTGCAGCCGGTACTGGGTCCATCCCAAGAGAGCTTGGAGGAAAATAATAAAAGGGAACAAGAGATCGATCAAACGTACGCTTATACTGTAGCGCTACTTGGGCTGATTGTCAATCTGATTCGGGTAGGAACGGGCAGGTTCTTACCTGTTGTGAAGATTTTTAAGTCTTGTAAAAGCTTCCCTTCAATGTGGCGGAATTTCATTTGGTTTTCTAAGGGGAGGTGGATGTTGAGGGTGCCGTTCACTAGGGAAGACGCACGGAACATGCCGGGGTAGAGGCGTTCCGCCTCTTGGCAAACGGTTCCCGCCAGCACGGCGGCACTTAGGCCATGGCGGGCTAGGCTGTTCCCAATCAGGTTATTGGTCTTTTTCCAACTCATCTCTCTCCAATGAACTCGGTTGGTGTGTTGGTGGTTGCAAAGAGCTGCTCGCCCTCCCCAAGAGGCTCGTTGAAGGCGCCACGCAAGATTTCCTCAGCGACCGGTACGGATGAGTAAAAGCTTTCACCGCCACCCTCAATGAGGATGGAGAATGCAATGGTGGGGTTCTCATACGGTGCAAAGCCGCTGTACCAGGCGTTAAGCATCCCTTGGTTCCCAAACTGAGCGGTACCAGTCTTTCCTGCCGAAGTAACCTTTAACCGGTTGAGGGGACGTGATGATCCCGAAACTACCGTTTGACGCATACCCTCGCGCACAACCTGGAGGTGGGCTGGGTCCACAAACCCTTGGGCAAGCGGGGTTCGAGGAAAAGGTATCTCTTCATTTGTCACAGGGTCGACATGGGACCAAGCTAGGGTTGGCTTCCAAAGTGTCCCGCCATTGGCGATGCTGGCAGTGGCAGAAGCCAGCTGAAGTGGGGTGGCTAATACAAATCCCTGGCCAATCGAGGCCTGGTACGTGTCGCCAATGTACCAATTGTCTTTAATAACCTCTTTTTTCCAGGCAGGAGTAGGTACCAGACCACTTGCTTCACCAGGAATATCGATGCCTGTTTTAGCGCCAAACCCAAACTTTTGGTAGTACTCAGCCAGCCTATCGATCCCAAGGCCCTTCATGTTCCGCTCCTCCCATCCACCACCGAGGGCGTAAAAGAAG
>DATHWI010000038.1 GCA_035460805.1 Verrucomicrobiia bacterium
ATATCCATCAGTTTGTCCAAGGTTCGATCTGGCGCCTTTATACCTGTAAGAGGGTGGACTGTCAATGTGCTACCGGGTATTTAAAAAAAGACCGGGGAGTCCCGGTCTTTTTTAGTGAGGGATTACCCTACATTGCACCAATAATAAGACCCATGACTGCAAAGACCACTACGTTATACCCGCCGTTGATAAGCCAAAGCTTAAAGGATTTGCCTTCAAACATGTAGTTAACACCAAGGGCGAGTGCCACCCAGCCAAGCCCGGCAGCAATGCCGGCACCAAGACCAAGGCGCCAATCACCATCTGCACCAATGAAGGCGGCCAGGTTGAAGGCCATGATGATTTCAAGAATCAAAGAGCCAATAAGAAGTTTGCCCAAGTTGGGAGTAGCGGCATTGCCACCCTCAGCCTTCATGCCAATCTCTTGCTGCCAAGGTTTGACAAAGATAACGCTGTACCACAGGTAGCCTAGGAAGAAGGCGGCCAGGGCGGCTAAAGCAACTGCAAGGTAATTAATTTCCATATGACAACTTAGGATTCTTCAATAATATGCATCGATTATATAGCGAAACATAAAAAAGAGCCCATATTGATGAGATATGGGCTCCTTATTGTACAGGTCGATGGGATTCCATCGACCTGGGGTTGTGCGGTCAAGCTGCGGTTTGCAGGAAGTTTTCCGGCACCCGGTAGAACTCGATGCTCTCCCGGTGTTTCCCGCGCACCGACTTCTCCCAGACTGTGCTGCGGAAGACGGTGTCCACCACGAGTGTCTTGTGAGAGTTGTTCTCTTGGACACCTTGGAGGTATTCCACGACTTCTGAGAGGTGTGTGAAAACCTGGACGACTTCGTTCGCTTCACGGTAGCGAACCACTTGAAAGTGTGCGTTCCGTTCCTCTTCACCCTTAAAGTGGTAATGGACGAGGTAGACAACGGTCTGCGGCCCTTTCTCCGTGGGAACGTCCTTTTGGAAAGGACTGGACCAGTCAAGTGACTTGAACGGCCGAACGGCGATGTAGGAAACGCATTTCGTTACCCACTCCCTGGTTGAAGAGAGGTCGGCTGCCTTATTGGCAGGCTCGTCTGGTGCAAAGAGCAGGGGTGCCAGGTCGGGGTTAGCGGTGAGAAACTTCTTATAGCTGTTAAACTTCATCAAACTTCCTTGCCATATAGGCTTAGACAGGTTCGGGATGTACCCGAAGTGCCGGAAGTGTACCACAAATAGCCTGATTTGTCAACCAGGTGAGCGTTATACCTAAACTATTTTGTGAGGTGCTTTGCCTTTCTCAACAATACGTACACAATCCAAAACAAAAGCGCGCCAAGGGTGTTGGAAAAGAGGTCCCACGATGTATCGGAGAGACTTAGGTGAATGAGTCCTATTTGTACTGCGAGAAGCTCCAATAGCTCGTTGATGACCCCAAAAGTACAGACCAGGGCAAAAAGCGTGCAGAAGTCAGTTAAGGTTGTCCCTTTCCACTGCACATTATTCTTAAGGTAGAGCCAGATTAAGCCGGTAAAGACACCGCCTCCGATGAGGTGTGTAGTGAAGGATGTGTCTTTTCCACCTATTAAAGGAGAGGGGAGATACCAAGAGATGCAATAGAGAAGACATGCCGCGACAAGTACGGCTTGTCCCTGTGGTTTGTGTCCTGTCACACGCTGAACTAAAGCAGGCAAAGCCAAATATATTGCCAACGGAACAAGGATCGATACGAGTAGGTAAAGCATAGCTAGAGTTTAACGGCTAAGTGGTGGAATAAAAAAGACCAGCATGGGGCTAGTCTTTT
>DATHWI010000039.1 GCA_035460805.1 Verrucomicrobiia bacterium
TCACGCTGAAGACCCCAGAGGATTTGCAAAGAGAACTTATGGAGGGTGGGGGAGACTGACCTCTAGGTGCATCGTGCTCTTTGGTGGGGGGAAATAACCTGGTCTACGTACTTGGTGCGATGTACGTTGTGCTGTGCGTAAATGGCCCGCAGTCGGCCCGCCATTTACGTACATCGTCCGTCGTGCTACGTCCTCGACTTAATAACATGTGTATAAATGGCCCGCCACCGGCCGCCATTTGATGCAATTGATTAATCAGTGAGGTGGCGGGCCGGCGGGCCACCGGCGGGCCCCGGCCATAAACTCCCACCGTAACGCTTCTAAAGTAGATTTTTAAGTGCTCAACATAATTAAAATGGCCCGCCGCCCGCCCACCGCTAGTTTTCCCCCCATAAGGTATGCAAAAGGAGTACCAAATGAACAAGCCTGTAGCCTGGACAGTCCAAGAGTTCCTAAACAAAGAATGTAGTAGTGCAGATGTAGGCAAGCCCAAAGCGGTGTTTCCCCCGCAGGAATCGTTGTTCATCGAGGCCACCATCGCGACACTTCGTGAACTGCCTGAACCAAACATGGCTGAGCTTAGGCAAGCTGCATTGCGCGTCGCGCGCGGCACGATGGGCTATGAGGAATTTCTCATTAAGAACCCTGAGTTCACGAAGAAGTTTCTGCTCTCCATGGCTCGTGAAATCATTAAGCCTCCAGCACCAACTGCAGTCCAGGTTAACCTGAGCTGGGTTCAACCGGGCCGCTTGAGCTACCGCGACAGTCTTGCCATTGAGAATGAAGCATCAGACCTTGGACATCCACCATTGCAAGGTTTTAGACCTGAGAACTAAAAGCTAGACCCTGCGGTTTACTCCCACACTTACGGAGGCCCCATGATCAAGACCGAAGCTCAATGTGCTCTGTTCGTCGTTGGCCATTGCTCTCCCGTTGGCAGCCCGGCGAACTCTGATGGTCTGATCAAAGGACCTTCCGAGCAGCGAGCAGAAGCTCCTTTGAGTCGTTGAAACCGAGCTTTGGAGTCTGTGGCACTCGAAGCACCTGAGCCTTAACTTGCACCGCTCGTCTAGGTCCTTTGGACTTGGTTCGACGTACTGCGTACTAGCTAGTACGTACCTCGCGGCTATACAGGGTCATTGCGCGCTACTGAGCTAATAGCTCGATGGTCGAGCCAGCAATTCGGGTCCCATATATACGAGCCTACGGGTTAATGGAGAACTGCGCATGGAATCTACAGTACCTCGCACTATGGTTGCGCCGGCAGTCAGCTCCCCCATTTGGCGGCGATCAACCTTGTTCAAGGGGTACTCGGCTAGCTCTGGTGGTTCGATCAGAGAGACAAGCACTCTGTACGAGATACCAGACGACCACGTATTGGAGCCGGGACTATTGATGGTGTCGCTGATAGATCCAAGCGGCATGCACTACTACGCGGCTCGGGCTGAGGTGGTCCTGGACTGCTTCATCGGTTCACCAGCTGAGCGCACTAGTGTCCTGTTCAGAGACGGTGACTGGTCAGACTGCAGCATTCAGAACTTGGCGTGGGTCTGCTCGGGCGTGTGACTTGGTGTCTCTCGGGCATGTGCTTCTTGAACTGTCAAAGCACCTTATCCAGAGTCTCACACCATGAGCACAAGGCATTGAGCTTGGCGAGACGTACGTTGTGCGATGCGCGATGGGCTTTGTCCATTGGTCTGGGCATATAGCCCCGCGTCGCGGACATGGGGGGGCCAGGGACAATGGGCGGGCCGCTCAGTCCTACGAATAAGCCCAATATTCACTGTCCATGCCCCACCTAAAAAATACTTTCCAAATATTCCTTATCTACATTGCACATTGTCCGTCGTGCTCTGTGCTGGCCGCCCCTCCTCCCCCGCCTTACGGCAAAACTACAGCTCAGAGGCTTTGCTCCCCGCCGATGGTCCTGGCGCGGCACATAGGCCCTGAGCTGCAGTTCTGCTCCTCGCCTTACTCCCCCGCCTTACTCCCCGCCTTGTGCTTCAGTGCCCTTATTTGCGCTATCTCCAATCTCAATTCGGATATAGCGTTGTCCCATCGCTTTTGATTCATCACTGCATCATTGATTTCATCTGAGTACTTACTCTCATTA
>DATHWI010000040.1 GCA_035460805.1 Verrucomicrobiia bacterium
CCTTTTCCTTACGTTTATTGGCGAAGTTCAGGCAAAGATGTCTGAGCATCTGCCGGAGTACCGGGTTACTTCCTATGAAGTAGGTGCTACTACGTACGATGTCACCATGATGACTAAGCCAGGGGTGAAGGTATCACTGAATAGCTTGGGCGACGCTGGGGTCCAGGTGAGGAACTTAGCGCGTTTAGAAAGAGACGGCAAACTGGCGGGGGCACAGTCGGTCGACCTACGGGTGGATCGGTGGGCCTATGTCAAATAGGGACGCCGAAAGCATTATTGTAGAGCTTCTGGAGGCTCGGGGAATTGCACGCAAAGAGCAGGCTGTTTTCCGCTCCCCTAACTTTGAGCGTGATACCCACTCACCGTGGGGACTTCCTGGGATGGATGTTGCGGTTGGCCGCCTTGTGGTTGCCAAAGAAAAGAACGAAAAGGTTGTTGTTTTTGGTGACTACGATGCCGACGGTGTCCCCGCTACCGCCTTGTTACTGCGAGTCTTCCGGCGCCTAGGGATCGAGAACATAGAAGGGGTCATTCCAACTCGCGAACAGGGGTATGGCCTGACCCTTCCTGTAGTGGAGGCGTTGCTTACCCTTAAGCCTGCAATAGTGATTGCGGTGGATAATGGCACTGTAGCTAAAGAAGAGGTGGCCGCCTTAGTAAAAGCCGGTGTGGATGTCATTGTGGTGGACCACCATGAGGCACAGGAAGGAAAGATTGCCGAGAGTGCTTTGGCTATCATCAACCCAAAAATGCCGGGGAGCACGTATCCCTTCGCGGAGTTGTGCGCGTGTGGGCTGGCATGGAAACTGGCCTGTGCATTAACGGAAAAACTAGGGGAAGATGTTGCGCCTCTTAAATGGGAACTGGATTTGGTGGGGCTTTCCACCATTGCAGACATGGTTCCCCTGGTTGGTGAAAACAGGGTACTGGCTTGTTTTGGGCTGAAGGTGCTGCAGAAGTCCCGCAATGTTGGTTTGCAGGCCCTTATGAATGTTGCCCAAGTAAAGGCGGGTTCCTTGAGCGCGGGGGACGTTTGCTTTAAACTGGCTCCTCGCATTAACGCCCCTTCGCGCATGCATGGGGAAATTTTGGATGGCTCCAACGCTGCCCTCTCCCTCCTTACTGCCACAGACAAGGCAGAGGCGGCTAAGTGCGCGGAATACTTGCACGAACAAAACACAGAGCGGCAACAGTTGGTTGAGCGGCACATTGAGGAGGCCGAAGCGCAGATTCAAAAGAGGCCACATGCCCAGGTACTGGTTGCTTACCATGACAGCTGGTCGAGTGGGGTGATTGGGCTGGTGGCTAGCAGGCTGATGGACAGGTATCGGCGCCCGGCCATTGCCCTGGCTCCGGAGGGTGGGGTGGTAAAAGGCTCTGTGCGTAGTGTAGACGGCGTCCATGCCTTGGAACTCTTAGATGCTGCCGCTGGGGAGCTGGAGCGCTTTGGTGGTCATGCCAAGGCCGCTGGGCTTACCCTTTCTGGCTCCGTGGAATCTTTCCGCGATGCCTTGGAAGCGTATATGAATGAACTTGGACTTACCTTGGAGGAGCTGGCCGCCAAAAGCGAGCGCGTTCCTGATGCTGAGTTGGGCATGGAAGAACTGGGGTTGGAGCTTGCCCAAAAGTTGGAAGAACTCCAGCCGTTTGGGATTGGCTTTCCTGCCCCGTTGTTTTTGACTGAGTGTGAGGTGCGGAATGTGCGGCGGGTAGGGGCGGAGGGAAAGCATGTGAGCTGTTTCCTTTTTGATGGCAAGACCCAGCGCAAGGCGATCGGTTTCTCCTACCGGGGGCCTGAATTGGTTGAAGGGAAGAAATACCGTTTCCGGATAGGGTTGCAGGCCGAGGAGTGGCAGCAGATGGTGTCACCCGTTTGTCATATTAGGAAAGTGGAAGTGGTATAGAAAAAGAGGCCCGGTTGGGCCCCTTTGAGTCTTAGGCGTGAACCCGCAGGATGGGGTACGGCTTAATGTAGTCGAGCTGTGCTTTTTTGAGCGCCTTGGCTAGAGGCGTCAATTCGGCATCGCTCAGGAGGAAGATGGCTGAGAGATTTCTCCCGCGGTCAGCACCCTCCATGAGCACTCCTCGAGCGATGACGTCTTCGTGACCAGGTCGCAAGTGAATGACTTTGACCTCTGTACTGAAGAGTTCAAGTTCAATAATCGCGATCTGACGGGCGGTCTTAATGTGGTCAGTGAGATCAAAGTCCTTTCCTCGATGGCTGAGGAGAAGGACCATGGGCACCTCCGCAAGGCCTTTGTCGACCTCGGAAAGCGCGAAGGTCACCTTCCGGTCACGCTCTTTGTTTTTCTGATCCAGCCTTGTGAGCCAGCTTTTGAGCTGGATGAGGATTTGTTTGCTGGTAACCCCGAAAGTCTCCAACTCCAGCTCCAACTCACTAGCTGTAACGGGGAGCCGGGTGCCATTTATTACTATTTCCCGGGTAGGGCATATGCCATCTTGGTTCTGGTCGCCAGTCCGGGGGACGGGACTCCTCTGTATGTCAAACGTCCATAGCTCGACCGCTCCCTCTCGGGTGATTCCCCAGACTGGAACTTGGAAAGTTAATTCCACATTTTGCTCACCCATCTCTAGGGGAGGCAAATGATCCCGGGAAAAGAACCAGTGCCCCTGGTAAGAGTTCAATATCGCTAGTGTCTGGCTATTTAGCAAGGTTTCCATTGGTGCTTGAGGAACAGCTACGTAGCCGTTATGGGCAACAAGGAATGGGGATCTCCCCAGTGGGATTGCAGTAGTATCGCGGGCTAAAGCGCATGCGGCTGTAATTGCCCGTGTAATGACGTCTGTTTTTGGGTCTGAAAGTGTAGTACTCATGGCGAGCCATGGCACCTCCTTTTGTGAAAATGCGTCGCACGGCGAGCCGTTTGACCTCCTCGTACTATCAAAAAAGGTTGTCCAGGGCAATGAGAAGAGGGACAGCGCTCCCCAAGACCGGTAAGCCCTGCTACCATGCCTGTATGGCCAAAGCACGCTCTACAACTCTTTTTGTTTGCTCCGAGTGCGGGGAAGAATATATCCAGTGGCAGGGAAGGTGTTCTAATTGTGGTAACTGGAACACGCTAAAGGAGTTTTCTATCCCTTCTGACCGTGGACCAAAGGGGCGTGCTGGTGGCTACAGCGGGCAGACAGAATCTACCGCTCAAAAACTTTCCGATATTACCGGCGACAAACTAGAGCGCCGCTCTACCGGTGTGCCGGAAATGGACCGGGTGCTTGGTGGAGGAATTGTACCTGGAAGCGTGCTCTTGCTTGGGGGAGACCCGGGAATTGGTAAAAGTACCCTTCTCCTTCAAGTGGCCTCTATTTTCAAGGGGAATGTACTCTACGTGAGCGGTGAGGAATCCCCAGAGCAAATTAAGCTGCGGGCGGAGCGCCTCAAGCTTTCCTCACAAGACCTTTCGCTTCTGCCAGCTACGGACGTGAATGTCATCGCCACTCATATTGATCAGGAAAAACCTGACCTTTTGGTTATCGATTCCATTCAGACCATGTACGACCCGGCTTTCCCTTCTACACCAGGAAGTATTGTACAGGTACGCGAGACGGCCATTCGTATTCAGCAGATTGCCAAAAGCAGGGGGCTCTCAGTTGTCCTGGTTGGGCATATCACTAAAGAGGGTACTGTGGCTGGCCCGCGCACCCTTGAGCACTTGGTAGATGTAGTTCTTTACTTGGAGGGTGAGTCCCACCATGAACTGCGTGTGCTCCGCGCTGCCAAGAACCGTTTTGGCGATGCCTCAGAAACCGGCCTCTTTGCCATGGGTGAAAAGGGGTTGGAAGAAGTGCGTAACCCTGCAGAGTTCCTGCTGGCTGAACGTGTACAGGCACCGGGTTCTGTCCTTACTGCCGTTATGGAAGGAAGCCGGCCTATCTTGGTCGAGGTGCAGGCGCTTACTACGCCCACGGTTTTTGGCTATCCACGCCGTACCGTTTCCGGTTTTGACCTTAACCGTCTCAACCTTCTCCTGGCCGTGCTGCAACGCCGGGCAGGGCTGGACCTGAGTAATCAAGATGTCTTTGTGAACGTAGTAGGTGGGCTTAAGATTAAAGACACTGCGGTAGATGCTGCCGTCTGCTGCGCGCTTGCCTCTGCACTCGTAGGAAGTTCCGTAGATGAGCGCCTTTGCGTTATTGGGGAAGTTGGGTTGGCGGGCGAAATCCGTACCGTTACCCAGCAGAAGCGTCGGGAAAAAGAGGTGACAACATTGGGTTACACCTTGGCCAAGCATACAAAAGAGCTCCGGGAGTTACTCCGGAGCCTTGGTCTCCTCAAGCCTAAAAGTTCTAAAAATTCATTACCTGAGTAAAGGGTGCACTGGCTGTGCCTTCTTGCCCAGAGCTGTTCTTCACCCGGATCGTAAAGGTGTACGTTCCTGCGGGGCCAGTAATTTCTACATTACTGGTGCTGTTCGCGCTGGCGGATACAGTACGTTCACTGCCACCTGCCGGCCCAGAGACCGTCACAATTGCCTCGGTAAGCCCAGGGCTGTCCGGGTTCTTCCAGCTGATCTTGATAGGCTTAGAAGGTGGGCTGACCTTGCCGGCGGAGTGATTGATGTTACTTACCTGTCCTGGTGCTGAAGGAGGAGGGGTGGCACTTGAGCCCTTAGTCACCGAGACCTGTGCGCTGCGGGTAAGTCCCAAGTCGTTGCGGACTACGCCTTCAATAAGGCTGCTGCCATCAGGAAGGGAATCCGCATTGTACGTAATGCTGTATGGGGAGCCTGTAGCAGTGCCAACAAGGACGTTGTTGATAAAGAAGTCTACCTTGCTAATATCACGCTTTCCTCCAACGTTGGCAGAAATGGTGAAGTTGCCTGAAACGCTTGCCCCGCTGGAAGGTGAGGTCATGGAAATGGTCGGCCGGTTGTCTTCTGTGTGGACATCGTCCTTCTCAGTAGGAATAGCCTCGCTACAGCCATTGGCGGCAGCCCACGCACGCACTGGCGCTTCCCAGTTAGGGTTGTCTGGCACCTCGGAATGAATACGGCAGAAATAGCGGACAACGCGGCTTTCTTCAGGTGTTAAGTCTGTAGCCACCTTGCCGGTAGAGCTGTCCACGACGACTTTCACGTGAACGTCATCAAATTCCTTGGGGATCTGCCACTCAGCAAAAATGTCGGTGACGCGGTCGCCCGGAGGGCTCTGGTCACTTGGGATTTTCCCAGATAGCCGGTCCACGGTGAATTCCTTAATGCCCTCTGGGCGGGCAAAGTTCTCCACTGGCTTGCCTGTGAGGTACTCACGCATGAAACGGTTCCAAATAGGGGCGGCCACTACTGACCCGTCTGCCCCTTTAACCATGGTCTTGCCGGCCTCATTGTTACCCACCCACACGGCTACGGAGATTTGAGGTGTGTACCCAACCGTCCAAGCGTCTCGGTTGCTGTTGGTAGTACCGCTCTTTGCTGCAACGGGACGGTCGCCGCCAAGAGTAAGGTTGTTGCGGGTGCCAAAGATAGGTGCACGCGCATTGTTATCGGAAAGGATGTTGGAAATTTGGTAAGCAACTTCTGGCTCCAGCGCTTTGACAGTCTCAGTTTGGGTAAAGTCCTTAATCACTTCACCGCCACGCTCAATCTTGATAATAGGACGCAATGGATGACGCTCGCCGCCGTTAGCAAAAGCAGAGTAGGCACCAGCCATTTCGACTGGCTTAACCTCGCCGCTTCCCAGTACGAGGGAGAGGCCGTAGTCACTTGCTTCGTTCAGGGTAGTGATGCCAAGGCGCTGCGCAGTTGCAATGGAGTCTTTAACCGTGGCTAGGTATAGGTTCTTTACTGCAGGGATGTTCAGCGAGCGAGCCAGGGCGTTCCGGTTGGTAATGGGGCCGCTAAACTGGCCGTTGTAGTTGTTTGGCCGGTAGTTACCAAAGTCGGTGGACAAGTCATAGGTAATGGAGGCCGGGCTGAACTTGTGGGTCTTGTCGAAAGCTGTAGCAAAGACAAAAGGCTTGAACGACGAACCAGGCTGCAAGTTGGCGGTAGCAAAGTTGGTATTACCGGACTTGGAATTGGTGTAATCGATGCTTCCCACCATAGCCAATACCTCTCCGGTCTTTGGATCCACGGCGGTAAGGGCGGCATTGCTGGCCTGCCACTTGGTAACCGTGCTTGGCCCCATCTCCTTCATGATGGTCTCTGCCAACTGCTGGGTCTCAAGGTCGAGCGAGGTTGTCACTGTAAAGCCGGCTTGGTCCAGTTTAAGCTCTGCAGTCTTTGGATCGTCGTCAAGGAAGTCGATGAGCTGCTGACGTACATAGAAAACGAAGTGAGGCGCAACCAAGTCGCTGCGCTCTGCAAAAGCCGGCTCCTCCAGGCTTGGGGCAGACTTTTTAGCGGCTTCGGCTTCTTCCGAAGTGATGTAGCCAACGCGCACCATGCGGTCCAGTACGAAGTTCTTACGTGTGAAGAGGGCTTCCTGGTTGTTGCCGTATGGGGAATAGAAAGTTGGTTGCTGGGGGATGGCAGCAAGCGTAGCTGCTTCAGAGAGGTTTAACTCGCTGGCGGGTTTTTTGAAATAAGTTTGCGCGGCAGCCTCAATACCGTATGCATTGGCACCGTACGGGATTTCGTTAAGGTACCCAGTCAGGATTTCATCTTTGGTATAGGTCTGCTCAATTTCAATGGAAAGGATGATCTCACGCAGCTTGCGGTTGGCAGTCTGTTCCTTTGTAACTAGGTCAGCGTTACGCACGTACTGCTGGGTGATGGTAGAACCACCGCCACCTACGCGCCCATTACAAATAGGAAGGCGGCAGACAACGGCGCGGGTCAGACCCTTTACGTCAAAGCCGGGATGGCTGTAGAAGTTGGCATCTTCCAGGGCGATGGTGGCCTTCTTAACGTTGTCGTTAATTTTGTCACTGTCCACGCGGGTGCGGTTTTTCTCACCAAAAAAGTTGTAGAGCGGTTTTCCGTTGCGGTCAAAAATCTTGGTGGATTCTACAATAGGGCGCTCCACCAGCTTGCGCGGGTTGGGCAGGTCGCGGACGTAGTAAGCAAAGAGTGCCGCAATGAGGACGATGAAAGCAGCTACAACCGCACCGGCTACAATGAAAAACTTGCGCCAGCTCCATTCAACCCGGCTGCTGCGGCGGAACGGGTTAAAGCGGTGCCAACCTTGGGGCGCTTTTGCGCGCATGGAAGTAGCGGAGCGAGGAAGTGTCCTCGTGGTGCGGACTGAACGCATGTTGAGTGGGTTCATCCTACCTGAGCGAAAGGGTGGGCGCTTTTGTGCCATAGTAATTGAAGCGTAACAGAAAAGTGGGTAGAGTTACAGGTATGAACATCTCTTTTAGTGCGGAAGACATTCTTGAATACGGTGTTTCCGAAATTATCGACAGCGAACGCATTACGCGTGCCCTGGAAAACAAGGCCCCGCTGCGGGTAAAGCTTGGTATTGACCCAACCAGCCCGAATGTTCATTTGGGACGCAGTATCCCGCTCTGGAAACTACGTGCTTTCCAAGAGTTAGGTAACGAGATCCACCTTATTATCGGCGATTTTACGGGCCAAGTAGGCGATACGTCTGACAAAGAATCAGAGCGGCCCATGCTTACTCCCGAGCAAATCCACGAAAATGTTGCACGCTACGAGGAGCAGCTTTGGATGGTGCTCAACCCTGACAAGAAAGACCTAGTCCATATTCACTACAACAGTGAATGGCTTTCCAAGCTCAGTTTTGGCGAACTAGTTGGCCTGGCCGATGCTTTTTCCGTCAACACCTTCATTAAGCGTGAGTTGGTGTCCCGCCGCTTAGAGGCTGGGTCCCGTGTAAGTTTGCGGGAAATGCTCTACCCCGTCATGCAGGGATACGATTCCCTTATGGTGGAGGCAGATGTGGAGATGGGGGGTACCGACCAGCGTTTCAACCTGTTGGCTGGGCGCACCCTTCAAGAGCAGCGCGGCCTTGCCCCGCAGTCCCTCATCATGAACGTGCTCATCTCTGGTACCGATGGCCGTAAGATGAGTTCCAGTTGGGGGAATGTCATTTCATTGCTGGATTCGCCTAAGGACAAGTTTGGCAAAATGATGACAGTTCCCGACGCTTCCATGGCGGAGTACTTACTCGTGTTGCCTCGCTCCATCTGGCCGTTTTCCACTGAAGAGTTGGCAGACCGTATGACGCGTGAGAATCCGCGCGATCTAAAAATGCAGCTTGCATGGACATTGGTTGCCCTGTATCACGGGGAAGATGAGGCAAGTCAGACGCGCGACGCCTATGTTAAGCAGTTTAGCGAAGGGGAACTGCCAGAGGATATTGTAGAAGTGGCCGTCTCTACCCTGCCGTTAACCGAGGGCACCATCGATATTGTCACGCTTTTGACAGAGCTTACCCTCGCCCCTAGCCGCAGCGAAGCACGCCGGCTTATTGAGCAAGGTGGCGTCCGTATTAACGACGTTGTCCAGGCCGAACCCACCGCCTCCATTACCCCTACTGACCAAATGATTGTCCAAGTAGGAAAACGAAATTTCCGACGCCTTACCCATGGTTGAACATATAGAGTCCCTCCTTATTGCCGCAGTACGCGAGCTTGGTCATGATTACCCAAGCGATGTTGTGGTGTCCGAGCCGCCACACCATGTGGCCTCTGACTACGCCGTAAACGTGGCCCTGCAGCTTGCCCGTGCAACGAAAGGAAACCCCAGGGAGTTGGCCGAGCAGGTAAAGGAAAAGCTCATGGCGAGCGGGGAGTTTTCATCTATCGATATTGCGGGTCCCGGCTTTCTTAACCTTCACCTGGACGACGCGGTCTTTACCCGTGCCCTGGCTGATTTACTAAGTAGGGAGAGCTTGGCAGGCAAGCCCACCGATAACCCTCAAAAAGTAGTAGTGGAGTTTGTGAGTGCTAACCCTACAGGCCCCCTCCACATTGGAAACGCACGTGGCGGCCCCATTGGTGAAACTATTTCCCGTGCCTTAGAGGCCCGTGGTCATACGGTGCACCGCGATTTTTACGTAAACGACATTGGTGGCCAGGCGCGTAAATTTGCCCTCAGCATCTTGCACTACTACAAGCTTGCCTTTGGACAAGAGAGCGAGTTCCCAGAAGGTGGGTATCCCGCGCCCTACATCCAAGAACTGGCTAGCCAAATTGCCGAAGCGGAAGGTGAGAGCCTCCTCACGCTGGATGGAGAAGAGCAGATTGAGGCGATGCGGAAGACATCCATTGCGTGCATGGTGCAGCACATGCGCGCCACTTGTGACCGGATGGGCATTACCTTTACTACCTGGAGCCCGCAGAGCGAGTTGGAAACCAGTGGCCGTGCCACCGCCACCCTTGAGCTTCTCAAAGAAAAAGACGCCATCTTAGAAAAAGACGGCGCCATTTGGTTGAAGAGTGGTATTCAAGACGAGGACCGCGAAACCGTGTTGGTTAAATCTGATGGTACCTACACGTACTTCTTGGACGATACTGCCTTTTACCGCATGAAGCTGGAAGAGTGGGGGAACGACACGAGTGTCTGTGTGCTTGGGGCTAACCACTCGGGTCATATTCCTCGGATGCAGGCCTCTATGGCTGCACTTGGATTGGACCCGAAACGCTACCAGGGAACGTTGTACCAGCAGGTCCAACTGAAAGAGGGGGCAGAGCGCATTAAGATGTCCAAGCGCGAAGGCAACTTTGTGACTGCAGACGAGGTGCTGGACCAAGTTCCGCGCGATGTCTTTACCTGGTTCATGCTCTCCAAGGCAGCAGAGACTCACTTGGATTTTGATTTGCAGCTTGCCAAGGATACTTCTGAAAAAAATCCCATCTACTACGTCCAATACGCCCATGCGCGCATCCACAGTATTATTGCGCGGGCAGGGGAAGTACCTACTGACGTAAGCCCTGTGCCGCTCAATGCTGAAGAGCGGGCACTTGTCCGCCACCTATCTGCTTTTCCCCATATGGTGAGCGAAGTGGCTGAGACATTCCGGACCAACCTCATTCCGGCATACCTTTACGAATTGGCTACGCGGTACCATCACTTCTATGCCCACCACCGCGTCATGGCTGATGAGCCTGCGGTATTTGCCCAGCGCCTGGCTTTGAGCAAGTACACAGCATCGGTACTGAGAGAGGGGCTAAAGCTGATGAATATTGAAGCGATGGAGCAGATGGGAAGAGAGTAGGCTTGTCTGAAAATAGAAAAACGCTCACCCGCAGGGGTGAGCGTTTGTGGTTAGCGGAACTTGGGCCAGGCCGTAACGGCGCTGGCATGGAAGCTGAAGTGGGGGCCTTTCTCCGCGCTGCACCAATAGAGGTGAAGCTGGAGATATTCCCGCTCCTCTTTCCAGACAAACATGGATTCGAGGGTGGCACGGATGAGCGCCATCTCTTGGCCTTGGAATGTCCCTAGGCTAAGGACGTTGGCCTGTTCCTCTTCCGGCACCAAGATGGGGTGGGTGGGAGGGGTGGTAATGGCGGTGGGCCCGTCTGTATTTGTGCCAAACGTGGTGAAGGCACTGTACTGGTTCCCTTGGATTTTGACGGCCAAGAAACCCACGGTAGAGCCAGCCGGTGCTGCGGGCTCCTCGAAAGGCCAAAGGAAGGCGTTGAAGAGTTGGCGCTGAGTGGCCGCCGGTGCATTGGTAACCGCGGCACGCACGCACTGCTGCTTGAAATGTGCAGCCTTGGTGCTGCAACGCCCGAGGCGGGTGAAGAGGTACTCCAAGAGTGCATGGTCGTTGGCCTCATCCAAGAGCGCCAGGAAGGCCTCGTCCGCTACGGCGTTGGAGTTGATGTTGAGTGGCTCCAGGGTTTGCACCGTTATGGGGCTGGTCAACAGGTCCACACTGCCTCCTCGCGCGAGGAGGGTGCCGATATACCGGCCGCTACTGTCGCGCAAGTGGTTGATGCTATCCTCATCGAGCTCCAGAATATCTGCGCCGTCATCTCGGCTTCTTGTTGTCAATTGTGTTTCTCCTTTTCAATCGAGGAATCGATTGCGGTAGTTGTACCAAAAAAAGCCCCTTTATACAAGGAGCTTGTGCCTACTAGATATCAAACTCGTGGATATCCTTGTCGTTTAAGAGCCAGAGCTTTTTCTCTTTTGGATTGATATCAAACCCATGGACCTTGGTGAGTTCCTTAGGGAAGGCATATTGCTGGACGTAGGAACCGTTCTTAGTGAACTCCAGAACCCGTGCCGTAGACCAGGGACTGCTGGTGGCGCCGGCATCTAGTACGTAAATGTTGGAGTACGTTTCACTGGCCACCACTGCTACGGGGTTTACCATCTTTTGTGCCAAGAGCGGGACATCTTTTACCTCAAAGGCCGGGTCTTGTTTGCCGCTGGCAAACTTCATGAGGGACCCGTCGGACTTGAGGATGTAGAAAGAGCCGTCGATAGCGAACGAGATGGCCTTCTTTAGGTCGTACTTGTTGATATCGATAATGCTTACACCCTTGCCGTACTGGGTGCCGGTATTAGGGTACTTCCAGAGGAGGCCGGCCTTGCCATCCAAAATGTAGACGTTGCCAGCATAGCTGCTGATGGCATCGCCCGCGGCAAAGTCTCCTACAGTAGGGGTGACAGGTCGGAGGTTGGTGGTGACGCCAATCTGACTGATGCGGAAAACTTTTGCCTGCTTGGTAAGGACATACCCCGCAGTGTCTGCTTCACTGCTCCGGGTGGCTGACACAATGGTGTCACTACTATCTACTAGTGGTGTGCTGCTTTGGGTTTCGGAAATTTCCCCCCGGCCGGTGCGGAGAAGGTCGCTAGTGAGAGGGTTCCAGCCGTAAAAGTACGGCAGTACGGCCACGATGCCGCGTGCGTCACCATCAAGCGGGTAGTGGGTGGATTCAGTGGTGAAGCGGGTTGTCTTGGTGAGAGTGTCGGATTGGGTGTGGATGGTGTCCCAAAGCCGGTCAGCCTCTTCTTTTTGGTTTGAAGTTGGGTCTTTGAGTGATGTCAGTTTTACTAGCGCAGTTTCTACATCCTTGGAAGCTTCAACGTCTTGTTGGAGGGAAATAGCGGTAGCGATTTTATCTTTGAGAGAGGTGACATCGGAGAGGATGGCTACATTGCTCTGGCCTTCCGTGGCGGTTTCAGGCTTGCTGGCGCCCCTGACCGTTATAAGGACAGAGAAAGCTAGAATGAAGACACCTGCCCCTAAAGCTGCTTTCTTTTTGTTCCCTGGGATGGCAAGCCAAGCCTTAGCCTTTTCAATAAGAGGTAGGAGAATGGGGGAAACGCGCGACCACAAGGTTGTGGCGTGGCTCTTGGCGTGGCTCAAGACTTTGCTTTCCGGTGTGTGTTTGGTTTCAAGCTCAAATTCCGATGACGGCACAATGGAGGCAAATTCTTCCTCCTCAGGATCTTCGTTTACCCTAGCCTCGGCGGCAGCGGCGATTGCCTCAAGTTCTGCCTTGCGCCGGTTCTTCTTGGAGATAATAGTTTCAACGACAGGGCGATTCTCTGGAATGACCACTGGTGCAGGAGACTCTGCCTGGGCAGCGACGGGTTTGTCGGAGAACTGCTCCTTAAGGGCTTCCTTCCCTTTGTTGGCAAGTTCAGTGGCCTTTGGTGCCACCTTTTCCACCCATACGCCCTGCGCTTGTTTTCCGGCAACCAAGGTAGCCGAGCCCGCCTTTTCACTTACCTCTTTAGCCTTTTGGATGAACGGGGTAATGCGGCGGCCAAATTTCTTGAAGCCGCTTTGCATTTCTTCCTCAAGCACGACGCTCTCTGCTTCAGCTTCTGCAGGGGCACTGCCAGTAAAGCGGAAAATAATACTTGAGACCGCAGGGTTCTTTTCCCGTTTGAGTTCCTTAGAGATTGCCAGGGAAGCCTGGTAGGGAGTGGTACTGGTGAGGATGCGGCGCAGGGCATCCAAGGAGATTTCCCGGTACAGCTCGTGGTTGGCCACAAGGAGTTGGTCACCTTCCTTTAAGAGGCCGGTGGCCAGGTTGGAAAAAGTTTTGAGCGGATGAGGGTCTTGCGGGGCAGCGGCCGGGTCGTCGGTAACCTGGCGGATGCGGTTGTTTTGAAGGAGATAGGCGGGGCAGCGGCCAGTTTGGGAGAAATGCAGCTCTTCCCCAGAAAGCACCATGATGATGCCGTTTAGGTTGCCAATCCAATCCGTTTCTCCTTCTTCGGAGACGGTGTTGAGGGTTTGGTTGACGGTGCGGAGCAGGCGTTCAAAGCGGTCATCGATAGTCCCTTCGGCCTGAGGGTCAACCAGCTTAGGGTACTCACTCTCAAGGGCTGCAGTGAGGGCGGGGAGCAGCTTGGTGGAGGGGAGCCATGGCTGCATTACCTCGAAAAGGTATGCCAGGACCACTTGTTCGCCAAGATTACGGTTTTCTGAAGCCGTTAAAACGCCGGAACTTAAAAAGCGGTCAGAAAGTCGTTCCGGAGCTACTATCCGGCATAATTGGGCCGCAATGGAAACACTCATATTCATCAGTATACCCGCCTTGTGCTAGCTCTTCCATGGGTTGCTAACCCGGAGCTAGTGCGCTAAAATCATGCCAGCTCGGACGCTCTATATGTAGTTAACTTTCAATGCATCGGGAATCCAATATCTGTACGTCCTGTGGGATGTACGTGAGGAAGCCCACCTGGATTTGTTCAGGCTGCATTATATGGGCGAACGAGCTACTTTTAATTCTATTGATACAAATATTCCAATTCCCCCAAATCGGAGAGTCCAATTGCTTCGCAATTGGCACACCTCGTCGGAATGTCCATGCCGCATGCAAGCATGCGCATGTCCATTCCTCCTCGGAGAGTATCTTCCTGCGGAAGATACAATCTCCTTGTTCGCTCACATTACCCATGCAAGCATGGTAATGTTCACTCACTACGGAGAGTAGCATAGCGGCCTAATGCGCAGGGCTGGGGGTCCTGAGACCGGAGGTTCAAATCCTCTCTCTCCGACCAAAACAAATACCCACCGGAAGGTGGGTATTTGTTTTGGTTAGAACAGAAAGATGATTTGAAACCTAAGGTTCACCCCGCCCATACCTTACTCACCGGAGGTGAGAGTGGGGTTAGCGCAACGCTTCTGCGCCACTTCCATATGTAAGGAACGGCGCAGAAAGTGAGCGTCAATCCTCTCTCTCCGACCATGAAAAAAGAAGCTCATGTAGCTTCTTTTTTCTATTTCAATAAAAAACCAGAGGTATCAGCCGAGTGATAGCTCTGGTTCTTGGCGATCCAATGCACGGGAAGTGCAAGGGATCGCCGGGATGTTAACGCAGGCTCCCGTAGGGACTGAGCGGCCCTTCTTGTCTGTAGTGCTCGTTGTTCCAGCGATAGCTGACCAGTCGGGCAGTGTCATCCACGATGATGACATCGGGATCATCTGTTGGGTAGAGCAGTAAGCTGCGCCCGTTTTCGTCAAAGACGATGTTAGACCCTGTCTTCATGACAGGCATCTCGTCCGCTACCCTCTTGGTTGGGAATATCCAGAGCAAAAAAGCGGCAATGCCTGCTGCTGGTATTAAAGCCCAGCTGTTGCTAGGTTGCTTGTTCATGGTGTTCACCTCCATTGGCAAACGGTTGTCACCAGTCTCCTGGTTACGATGAAGGGTCTTCGTACCACTCATCGGTGCTTAGTGAGGCCTCTCCCGGGATGACAGGAGGCGGATACACATGTTGTTTGACCACGAGTAGCGCCTGGTTGTAGGTACGAGCTTGGGAAGCCTGCTGGGTAGTGAGCTGAGGGCCCACCGGCAGGAAATCCAGCTCATCGATACGGGGCGACGCTGTAGCTGGCACCTGAGCATGATTGCCCGGGTCCGGGTTTGGATTCCTGGGAATAACGATGGCAGCAGTTACCATGAAGGCGGCCAGTAAGGCGATGTACGGAGTTCGTCTAGTCATGTCTACACCTCCAGGTGAGACGGTCAGGGTCCTAAAAGGCTGTTCAAGCCTCAACAAGAACTTTGTTGGCGATAGCGCGACCGTATTCGAGCCGCTGGATGTCCCCGTTGTAACGCTGAATAATGCGCTGTCCTTCCACACTCGCATTGAGTTGGTCAAGGATTTGTGTAGCAACAGTCTCGTCGAGAGGGTCTACCATGTAATGTTTTCCCTCATCCGGACAGGTCATCAGGACGATGGCGCCGCCGTAGATATGGCAGCTCATGACGAGCTCGACAGAACAATCGAGTTTTTCGTGCGTGATGATGACCGGGGTGTTGTAGAGAGTAAGGGTGCCTTCGGCTGGCTCCACGTTGTATATGCTGTGGTCGGTAATGGCAACAAGGCTTGCCACTACTAATGGTGCAAGGAGAGAAGTCATGTCTACACCTCCAGGTGAGACGGTCGGGGCAGTTGTGAAGGTTCACTTCGCATCTGCAAAACAAGTGATGCTGAACGGATAGTAGCAAATAGCGGAAAAAAAGTACAGCTCCTAGAGCGGAAAAAAGCAAATGAACGAGTTTGATGAAAGGAGGACTTGAACCTAGGTTCACTTCCTCAATACCTGAAATAAAAACACCAGAGGTACCGAATGGTATTGCTCTGGTGTTGGGATAGCGTGGTTGGGGCCTTACGGCAGAAGCCAGGTTTTGTCTTGGATGGTAGCGTAGTTGCCTCCGCTGAGTTCCTTGACGGGAGCGGC
>DATHWI010000041.1 GCA_035460805.1 Verrucomicrobiia bacterium
GAAGACCCTCGCCGGATCCCTCAGCACCAAGGTTACCCTGCTCAAAGACGGTGAAGTTATTGATACCCTCTCCACTCCTCTGCGCCCGACCCTGGATACGGCAGGTGCCCAAAACAAGCTTGCTATTCTAGGCGGCACTATTCTTGCACTCCTTGTCCTTTTGGCTGCGCTGATTTGGATCATCTCCCGTAAGAAAAAATCCAACGCGCGGACATACATCCCCCTCATGCTAGCCGCAGGATTGTCGTTCTTCCTAGGCTACCAGGTAGTACAAGCAAGCCACGGCGTATACTCCGGATCACCGTACTGGGGCCAGGTACTTATCCATGGCGGTGGTACCGTACCGCTGGAAGCTGACCACTGTGAAGATGAAGAGTGCAGCGAAACAACCCGTGGCAAAGTAGGAAGCTATACTGCCTCCCCCACGGATGCATGTATTGAGGCCCGTTACGCAACAAGTGACAAGGGCATCCACGTGGGCGCACCAAATGGTTGGGTAGGACCAGACGGTGAAGGTGGTACTGGCGATGACATTAAAGCCTCAGAATGTGACACTCCCGAGAATGGTGGGAATCCTGGCGAAGCAGTTGCCTGCGCCGTAGTTTATGAAGACCTGGACATTCCTGAATACATTACCCCCCTTCTTCGCGGCCTGTTCGCAAACGGCACAGCCGTCTCTGGGACGTATAGCGGCAGCGCCGGGCCCGGCAACCAGTATAAAATTGGAAGCGCAGGCGTTGGAGGCATAGCTGGCACGGGACCGGAAGACCCTCGTGACTTCTTTAAATGCTCCGAGGTTGCCATTGGGCCTGAAGGCGCCAATTCGTTCTCTTCAAGCTGTGGTGGATGGTACCCTTCTCAAATTAGTGTCGGCTTCTCCCTAAAGAAGGTGAGCTGCACCGAGAACTGTGGCGGGCCAGGCATGAGCTACTTTTACGGAGGCCCTAAGGCTGACCTAGAGGTTGATACCATGGAGACAGAGTCTCCAGGCTGTAAAGAGGGTGAAACTATTCACTGTACCCATAACTGGGTTTACCCACCTATAGATTGTGACGGAGATGGCACCATAGGCGAGGGCATTGGCTCTGGCACGTCTGGTGAGAGCTCCGTAGGTTCCGGATTCAGCAGCATACAGGCTGGGATAAGCTCTATCAGTACTACCGTCTCTACAATCTCCAGCTCTATTAGCAACCCAGGCTCCGATCCCACCTCTGACCCGGGTAGCGATCCTTCTACCTCAGATCCAGGTTCTGATCCGTCTACGTCTGATCCAGGGAGTGACCCGTCTACTTCAGATCCAGGCTCTGACCCTTCGACATCTGACCCGGGTAGCGATCCTTCTACCTCAGATCCAGGTTCTGATCCGTCTACGTCTGATCCAGGGAGTGACCCTACCAGTGACCCAGGTTCCGACCCTTCCACTCCAGGCACGACAACCGGAAACGGTAAGGTCCTTAACTTTGGCCTCGGCAGTCGCCGCTGGTAACCTATTATGCGACACATGAAACTATCATCACGCCGCGGATTCACCGTTATCGAACTCGTCGTTGCAGCATCGGTCATTGGCCTGCTGTCCGTCATCGTAACCGCCAACCTCAACGAAAGCCGTGCCCGGGCACGTGACGTCAACCGTACCGAGTCCGTACGCGCCTATTCCGCTTCTTTGGAGCAATGGAAGGCCAGTAATGGCAGCTACTTTGTCTACCTAAAAGGAGGCACCGCGCCTACTTGTACGGCAGTGCCAAATGACTACATGGTATGTTCCGGTTCCAGCGCTGTGGGCTACAAAGGTAGCGGCCAGGGTGGCATCACCCGCAAAGGGCGTGGGGCGGATTACGGCGCCAGCTCAATTGCCGATGCCCTTCTCACCGCAGGCTTCCTTTCCCGCATCCGCATTGACCCTCTGGATACAGACTTCACCACAAAGACTACCGCCTCAAGCACATACGCGGATTTCCTCCTCACGCTCTGTAAGAGCGACTCCCAGCCAGCCGACTCAATTAAGAATGCGTTGGAGTATGGCATATTCACCAAACTGGAGCGACCAGAGCCTGTCAGCCAGCAGGTTGCTGATGCCCACTGTGGTGGCGTAAGCACCCCAAGCAAGGGCTGGGACACCCTCCAAGCCCGTTAGTCAGGAATTGCGGTAGGTGCTGCTGCGCAGCCAGACCAGAGGCCCACATTCGCTTGTTGGGCCTCTTTTTGTGCCTGCCTGAATGCTGCCTGGAATACGTAAGGGCGGTCATAGGTGTACTCCTGGGCGTAACCTTCACGGATCAACTTCTCGTTCACAAAGGTGCCATCCAATAAGTAGATGTACCGAAGGAGGCGCCCGTACCTGTCCATGTCCTGTTGGCTCTCGTCAGAGGACATTCTGATTTCTTTGTCCTGGAGAATACCCGTTGCGAACAGGGAGGCTTCCTTCCCAAAACACTGCACCGGCTTACGTGGGTCCACGCTTTCCGGCGTGTTGATACCGATCAGGCGCACCACCTTCTCCTCTCCCTCGCGCTCGATGCGGACCGTATCGCCATCCACAACCCGCATCACCCGCGCTTGCTCGGTTGCCTCTGCAGGCACCACTGAGAGGGTGGTAGGCAAGGGCTCGGGAGTAGGAGACGGCGTGAGAGGCGCAGGGCGCACAGCAAACTGCGGGGCAATGCCAAAAGCAATCGCCACAAGGAACAGGGAAACAATAGAAAAGCGGATGATGAAGCTGACGTAACGGTTTTGCATAGCCCCAGTGTAACCAAATAACCTCCAGTAGCCCAACTTATTTTGCTAGCCACTTGACGTCCAGATTGAAGAGGAGAACAATTAAGGTAGTTAACCAGTAACTACCTAACTCACGTAGGAAAAGTTATGCACAAGAAACTCGCAATGATCTTTGGGGCGATATTTACCCTCGTTGGTATCCTCGGATTCATCCCTGGCGTTACCAATGACAATATGTTGCTCGGGATCTTCCATGTGGACACCCTCCACAACCTGTTCCACCTTGTAACCGGTCTTATTGGCCTCTACCTTGGCACATCCAGCGAAGGCGGCTCAAAGAGCTGGTTCCAGATCTTTGGTATCATCTACGCACTCCTTACCGTGCTTGGCTTTGTCTACGGTGAAGAGAAAATCCTTGGCCTGATTGTCAACAACACTGCTGACACTTGGCTCCACCTTGTCCTTACCGCAGCCCTGCTTGCAGTTGGCTTTGGTATGAGCGACAGCGGCGACAAGGCAACTGCCTAAGGCAACCTTCCGCCACAAAGAAACCCCGCCGAAAGGCGGGGTTTTTGATTATTCGTCACACTGGCGCTGCTGTTCAAAGAAACGGATTGCCCGGGCCATGAATACCTCGTAGGCAGAGCTCTCTCCAAATGGCCCATACCAGAGCTCCATTTCTTCGGACACCACTTCTGCGTCGTCGTCCGAGCCATGCATAACGTTGTTGTGCATATGCTCTTCATCCCGCGCCAGGTAGCGGATGTCCTTGGGCTCTGCCAACTTGGGGTTGGTTGGCCCCAGGAGTGTGCGCAGCTTCTTAGCGGCGCTCATGTCCGAGCGGTTGTAGGCAAGAACCAGCCGATAGACCTGCTGGCCGGCCAAGGCTGCCACCGTCCTAGGGAAGAACTCTGCCTCCCTATGCTCGGCGTAGTGTGCCTCAGCCATCTCCCGTGTCACATCGACCAGGGAGCAGTCGATAACGTGCAACCCTTCTCCCTGCAGCCTTTGAACAAGGCTAGGAAGCAACTCCTTAGCGTGGGGCTTAATGAGCCCAAATCCGACAGACGTTTGCGGTCTATTACTATCCAAGTTCCAATCCTCCAAGCCATCTTTCGATGTAGCCGCACCCTATCAAAAACCCGTCTCTTCTTCAAGAAAAGCCCCTTGCGGGGCTTTCTCCTATTCGTACCGGAGTGCTTCGACCGGGTTCATGCGCGAGGCGCGGATGGCCGGGTACATGCCGGCCAGCATGCCAATGACGGTAGTTACACCAATGACACTGACCCCGAGCCAGAGGGGCACTTGAATGATATCGCCTACCCCTGCACCAGAAAGAAGGTCGGCAGCATAGATGTTAGCCAGCTTCCCTACCCCCACCCCGACGAGCACACCAAACACTCCTCCCCAAAACCCTAAGAGTGCTGCCTCAAAGGTAAAGAGCCTGCGTACGGCGCTCCGGGTGGCCCCGCAGGCACGCATAACGCCTATTTCCCGTGTACGCTCCAATGTGGCCATCACCATAGTGTTAATGACACCAATGGCCGCCACAAAGAGCGAGATGGCACCGATAATGCCGAGTACCACTGTTACAATTTGGAAGGACTTGAGGATGGTATCCAACGTGTCCTTTGCCGTAACCGCGCCTACGTTTAGTTTTCGCACCTCAGTGGCCACCGCCTCTACGTTTTCCACATCATCCACCTTAAGGACAAATTGTTGGTACCCGTCACGGGTAATCGGGTCTTCTCCCATTAGTTTCCAGGCCACAGGCTTGGATGGCAGCTTGGGTGGACCAGCATTACCAGATTTGTTCAGGGCATCCATTTCCTTCTGGTAACGAATCATGTCCTCCGGGTCCTGCTGCCAGTTCTGCCAGGTGTTCAGTGCCCGGCCCCACGAAAGGGAGACATAGCTGGATTCATCAAAGCCCCCAGCTTGGGTGACACCAATCACCTCAGCTTCAATTTCTGTCACGCGGCTACCCTGTTCGTCCCGGCTTTCCTTACTGTCGTTAAACTGGCCATTTGCACCTACTTTTGGCTCAGGTATGTCAGCACCCGCCCCCATGAAGCCTTTTTGGGTAATGAGGATAACTTTCTTGCCAACCATACCTGCCGCATTGTCTTCAAAACCTAGCTTTTTGAGGTAGCTGCCACTCAGTACAATCTTGCCCACCCCATCGTCAGTGGTCAGGTTCCTTCCTGCTGCCAGTTTCTTATCCGCAGAGGCGCTTGGCACGTATGCAGTCACGCCACGGTCAAACTTAAACTCAGTCCCACCATCCTTCAACTTGATTTTATTAAACGCCCAAACACCAATTTGAGGAGTAACAGATTGCACGTGCGGGATTGCCTTCAGCTTGGTAGCAAATGTGTCATCCAGTTTAGTGCCGCTGTTTTGCCCACCACTGCTGCCAAAAATATCAGCATTTGAAGTGTCGGTATCAGACAGGACATTGACCTGGGTAAGAGCACCGGAAGAGGCAATTTGTGCAAGCAAGGCATTTTTAGCCCCAAACACGAGGGACAACATGACCACCACCGAGGTGGCGCCAATAATGACAGCGAAAATGGTAAGCAAGGTGCGAAGCTTCTGACGCCAGATGTTTTTCAGTGCAAACCGAATGTAGTCGAAAAATTTCATAGTTAGTTTGCCCTCTCTGTCATCTTGCCGTCGTGAATAGTGATTACCCGGTCAGCCTGTTTTGCAATGGACTGGTCATGCGTAATGATAATCAGCGTTTTCCCCTTTTCATTCAGGTTCTTAAGCAGTGCCAAGATTTCCTCACCCCGTGAAGAATCAAGGTTTCCCGTTGGCTCATCCGCAATGATAATGCTTGGCTCGTTGGCCAAGGCACGGGCAATACTTACCCGCTGGCGCTGGCCACCAGACAACTGGCTGGGGAGGTGCCGCAAGCGGTCGCCAAGGCCCACCATCTTCAGGCAGGTTACGGCACGCTCGTACCGCGTCCGTTTGCCAACCCGGCCAAAAACCAACGGCATCATGACATTCTCCGTGGCCGTGTAATTGGGCTGTAAATTGAAAGACTGGAAAACAAACCCAATGTGCTTGTTACGATATTCGGACAAGTGCTTGTCATTGACCTGAGAGAGGTCCTCTCCTTCTACCATAACGGTACCGCTGTCAGGGTTATCCAGACCGCCAATAATGTTGGCCAATGTGGATTTTCCTGAGCCGGAAGGGCCTGTAATCGCCACAAACTCCCCCTCCTTGATTGCAAGGGAGATGTTATTCAAGGCATGGAGCGTTTCATCGCCAATTTTGTACGTCTTCGTGACGCCATTCAACTGAATCAATGCTTCTTGGGGCATGGGTGCACACTATTTTGCTTCTCCCTTCAGTGTACTCTTGCCAAGCATCCTAGCGAAAGCATTGGTGCAAATGCCGCAGGGGCACCACATTGACAACTTGCTTTATCCCTGGTATTTTATTGTCCCAAAACAGATTGGGCAAAAGCCCCGGCTTTTGCGGAGGGTTCTCACGGGAGAGTTTATGAAGAGTGTGGTTCAACGTTTCTCACAGGCAGCACATAGCAGCCGTGCGGTTTATCCGCTCAACGAATGCACTTTTAAGGCGCCAGCCACCAACACCGAGGTTAGAGGGTTCATTGTCACCTTCGTTGCCCAGGGAAGAAAAGGGACTCGCACACCCTTTGTCCTGGATAGCATCGCGAAAGAAGACCTTGCTTCCCTCAGGGAGGATGAAACATTCTGCACAATGTTGTCGGAATGGCGATCCGCCTTCAAAGAGGGAGTGCGTACGGATGAGCTTCAAATTGTCATTCACAACGACAAGCCCGTCCTGGCCTTCGTTCCATCCAACCAATCAGCGGACAACCCGTTCGCCGATGCCGACCGAGAACTAGCCGGCGTATAGCCGCTAGATCCCAAGGGCCCGTCAACGATGACGGGTCTTTTTTGTAAGAAAAAAGCCACCCCGGGAGGGGTGGCCTGGTAGTGCGTCTCTAGCGAGCGGTCATCAACTGGCCTTCCGTACGGGCCGGTCCATCTGCCCTGTTGAGAGAGACTCCCGCGCCCAGGTTGAGCATGAACCAGACTCGCTTGTCCATTTTTTCCCCCTCAAGCTGCTGATGGAGGATCTGGAGATAGGGCCGGTCAAAGCCCAGGTCAGATGCCACCCGCGCATACTCCTGCCACTCGGCACGGGCATACGTAATGGCAAGGACTTGGCCGTGAGTGGCATCTTCATGCCGTCCGGAGACCTGCTTAAGGCCTTCCGGCAAGAGGAGTGTCGCGACGGGATTACCCGGCCAGTTGCCAAGCAACCAGTGGCAGGTTTCCGTAAAGATCTCGAGGGATGTCCGGGTAGGGTCCAACACTAAGTGGGCGCTGCCCCGGTACAAGTACCAGCCGTTTTCTAAATAGTAATTCATCAATTCAACCCCACACAAAGTCACCTTTTTAAGGCAGGGGCACTCTAGCAGATAAAATGGAAATTGGCTAGTAGTACCTTGAATCGTAAAAAAAGCCACCCTGTTGGGTGGCTTCCGAACCTTAGGGCGCTAGAGCCGCCTTACTTCTAGGAAGTCGGCCAGTTCAGCTTTGAAACCCCTGTTTGTGACTGGAAAGGTCACTGGGGAGCGCTCCTTGAACACGACTTTGGCGCCCACCGGAAAGGAAAACCGATCCTGGTTGCGCTCCGAGAGCGTGAGGCCGTTGAACGTTGCGTCCCAGCTTTTCCCAGAGACATGTTTTACGACGAGGGGCAGGAAATCTTTCTTCTCCCTCTTCCCCACCGTCCAGCCTCCGGTCTCCTTGGTTAGGGTGGCAACAAAGTCCACATACGCCGGAGGGGTAGCCACCGTTACGGTTGTTGGCGACTGACTGCTTTGGCAGCCCGTCATAAGCAAGGCAATGACAAACAAGGCACGTGAACCACACTTCATTTGTTAAGACACCACAGCAGGATTGAACCTGATAATTACGAGGGAGTGTAGCACGCGAACCCGTTTCTGTCAATGAGACAATCCACAGCCCTCAAGGTTTTGAAGGTTCTGGATTGTGGCAGTCGGAGTACACCGACTGCCCAAATGTTATTCTTGCCCAGCCGCAGCTACGCGCCATGCAAGCGTTTCACCTGCCCGGTACGGCACAATGCCTGCACACTCGTCGGGCACTACCCATTCTTCCTCTACAAGCGTTACTTTCCCATCGGAAGGCAACAAACCGTAGAACTCGGTAGCGAAGTGTGAGACAAAGGGCTCGAACCGGTCAAGCGCGCCCTCGCGCTCAAACAGTCCCGCCAAGGCCGGCAGAAGCACAGGGGCCGTAAAGACCCCTGCGCACCCATCGGTGCACTCTTTGCGATCCCGCGAATGCGGTGCCGAGTCTGAGCCAAAGAAGAACTGCCTCTCACCGTTCAACACGGCTTCCCGCAGCGCTTCCCTATCCTTGTTCCACTTGGGGATAGGCTTACAGAAGAGATGGGGCTTTAGGTGGCCGCCAAACACTTCCGTATGCGTAACTTCCAGGTGGTGAAGGGTGATGGTGCCGCCTACGCGGTCAGCATCCCAACTTCTCACCGCCTCAATCCCTTCCTTGGTCGAGATGTGCTCGAGGACTACCCTCAACCGCGGGTACCGCTCAACGATCATGTGAAACACGTCATCGATAAACCGGCGTTCCCGGTCCATGCACTCGGCGTCAGGATGCTCACCATGAAGGCAAAGCACCACATTCAGCTCTTGCATGCATTCAAAAATGGGGAAGAGTGCCTCAAAGTCACGCACCCCACCCACTGAATTGGTCGTTACCCCGTCAGGATAGAGTTTCCCGGCAAGAGCCCCAGCGTACATAGCGTCTTGGACCTGACCCACCGTTGTAGCGGGACTGATCTTGAACGTCATAAGCGGCTGGAAATCTATGCGCGGGTCTACACAGGCGCGAATGGCTTCACGGTATGCCCGCACGTCATCGCCCGTAATTATGGGCGGCTCAGTATTAGGCATTACCAATACATGGGAAAATTGGGCCGCAGAGTACGGCACCACATCCCGCATCATCTGCCCCGTTCGAAAGTGAACGTGGGCATCGAATGGTTTACGAATTGTTATCGGCATATTCCCTCCCGGGACTCCCTAGGCATGGACCGGGTCAACCAGGTTGACATATTCGGTCGCAATTCTCTCAAACACACGCGGGTCATGATTCTCAGCGTACGCTGTCACCACTTGTACCAACGTGGCGCCGCAACGGGTTGCGTCCAGCACATCCCGGCCGGTGCATACGCCGCCGGCATAGACATACTGGATTTTGCAGTCCGGGTCTTCATCAAAGACCTCTTTGAACTGCACTAACTGTCCCAGCGCAGGCGCCTTCATGCCTGGACCGGAATACCCACCAAGCCCCTTGCCAAAGCCAATGGACGGATTGCCGTCTTCTTTGGGCAGGTAGCAATTGGGGAAGGTGTTGATACCCGTCACAAATGAAACGGAACGGCGGCTGCGCACTTTCTGGGCGACCCGGATACGCTGCGCGGGGTTGGTGTAAGGCGAATACTTAGGCCCATACATTTGTCCTCCCACTGCACGCTCCATAACGTCAAAGATAACGTCTTGGACTTCTTCGTCAAAGCTGACGATTTCCTTTTGCCTGCCGCCAGTTACCCACACATTGGGACAGCCCTTGTTTAACTCAGTCCAGTCGGCCCCAATTTCGAAGGCGACTTCGCTTAACTGGCAGTATTCGTCCGGTGTGTAGCCGGCGACACTGACCGCAAGGTACTTTCCAGCGTCGTGGGCAATTTTGCGCATCTCCCGCCCCTCCTTACGGAGGTACTCGATTCCCCTGTTCGGCATACCGAGCGAGTTGAGCGGTGAAGCCCATACGTCACCCGGGTTGCCATCTTGGGCGTTGACGGTATACGAACCGATCATGATGGCCGCCACCGGGGCAGTGGCCAACTTCCTCACGTCCTCGACAGTCTTGCAGGTTCCCGCGCCATTCATAATGGGCGATTCAAGCTGATATTTTCCAAACCAAATTGGCTGCATGTTCACTCCCAGATTGTCACGCACACGAAGAAGTTTCGTATGGATCAAGTCTTGATTGAGAGTAGCGTAATTGGCTCCTGTAAGGAATAGGTAGTGCTCAGACCTGTTTTCCGGTATACCAATACAGACCAAGGAGGTTACGTTCATTGAAAAAAGTTGTCAGCGTTAGCCTTGGTTCGTCCAAAGGCAACAAAGAAGTAGCGACAAAATTCCTAGAGGAAGATTTTCTCATTCAGAGGATTGGCACTGACGGTAACTTCAACCGAGCCCGCCAGCTTATCCGCGAACTGGATGGAACTGTGGATGCCATCACTCTCGGCGGCATCGACCGCTGGGTTGTGGCTGGTAGCCGCAGGTATGAGATACGGGACGCCCGGGAGCTGGTGAGGTGCGCCACTAAGACACCTATTGTCGATGGAAGTGGGTTGAAACATACCCTTGAGCGGGAAGCCGTCTACTGGATCAACCAAAACTTATTGCCGCTCGCAGGGCGCAACTCGCTCCTTGTAAGCGCGGTAGACCGGTTTGGAATGGCCTCCGCCCTTATGGACTGCAACGCCAATGTCATGTTTGGCGATCTTATCTTTGCCGTTGGCCTGGATTGGCCAATTCGGTCGGAGACCTCACTCAAACGGCTTGCCCGTTTTGCACTCCCCATTATGACAAAGCTCCCCTTCCAGTGGCTCTATCCCACAGGGAAAAAGCAGGAAGAGCACTCGCCCAGTACGTGGCGGAAGAAGTATTACGAATGGGCCTCGTTCATCTGTGGCGACTTTCACTACATCCACAAGTTCCTCCCCCACTCCATGGGAGGGAAGACAGTCCTCACCAATACCCTTACGGCGGAACAGGTGGAGGAGCTCCGTGAAACAGGCGTCAGCACGGTAATCACTACTACCCCCAATTTTGGCGGCCGCTCCTTTGGGACGAATGTCATGGAGGGTGTGGTTGTCAGCTTACTTGGACGGCCAGTGGAGGAAGTCACCGAAAATGATTACCTTTCCATCCTGCAACAGCTGGCATGGAAACCGGAGGTGATCAAGCTTGCTTAGGAAACCCAAGCGTCAGCATACTGCTGGCGCTTTTTATAAGTAGAAGCGCTCAATATGCTCCACTACCAGCGTTTTGCCATTCCCCCTCAAAAGGATATCCCTGTCAGCCCGGATTGCTTCGCGGTACTGCCCTACAGAGCTAACGAACTGGCGAAGGTTCTCCCCATCAATCCGGTTGGCGGATATGCCAAAGCCGTTTGCTTGAATTACCTCTGCATTCATTTGCTGCTCGTATAGGGGAAGCGGCAAAGCGTAAACAGGAATGCCGAGGGACATGGCCTCTGAAAGGAGCGTGTGGCCAGCCGTGGAAATAATGCCAGAGCACCGGGCAAGGATTTCCTTAAACTGAGGGGCGCCGTGGGAATAGAGGTGTACCATCTCATTTCCCTGCCTCCCCGCGATATCCGGTGCGAAAATATGGAAGATGGCACCTTCTGTTTCACAGAGCTGAACCACCTCTTCCAGGCTTTGAGGGAACACTTGTTGCGAGGAAAAATACACCAAGAACTCACGTGGTTCACTTGGTACGTTTTTCATCGTCACAACGGAATCGCTCAGGATAGAGGGAAGCATGAGGACGTCATCCCCACCTTCTTTTTTCCGGACATCAAAGAAGGAACAGGCTATCCGGCAGGCCGCCGTAGGAAAAAACAGCTTGAGCCTCGCCACCTCGTCCGCATAGGTAAGCCCGTGCAGTTCTTGGGGGAAGTCACCTGCCAGGTACTTGCTTTGCTGGTCGATGGTAATGAGTGGCGCGCCATGCTCATACGCGTACTCTGCACAAATGGGCTCGTAGTCGCTAATCACCAAGTCAGGAGTGCCAATGAGCTCCTTTGCCATAGCCTTGGCTTTGGCATTTATACCAGCGAAGTCTTTTTGGTTACGAGGCAACTGTTCGGTAGCCTCAAAATCTATTCCGTCTTTGCTCCCCACATAAAAAGGCACCGCTACTTCCACCACCGTGACAGAAGGATGGTTGTCAAAATGGTTGGCATAGAAAGCATAACTGCTGTCATAGGCAAAAATGACAATGGTATGGCGCCCTGCAAAGTGCTCAATGAGGGGAAGCTGACGCTGCGTATGGCCGTTCCCTATTCCGCATACGCCATAGAGGATTTTTTTGCCGCTCATAGCTGTGCAATGTTACCGGCGACAAAGCCCGCAGATCCAACGAAGGAGTACACTGGAACGTCTGGTAAGAGCCGCAGAAGATTCGACGCAAGGTGCTCTTGCGTGCCTTCCGGAGGCGTCCCCACTAGTACCTGCTGACCGTCCCCACTTATCACATCGGCATTAACTGCATCCATGAAAAAGGGGTACAGGGAGTGGAGCGGACTGAGGCCCTCCAGCTTTTTACCCTCTTCTTGATGATCATTCAGCCTGACAATAGCCACGGCCTTAATAGGTACCGCGGGTGCGGAAAGGTATTTCTCGGCATCCAATAGAAACGCATACCTGCCCCAGCGCTCCACATGCTCCGCAACGTTAAGGTTGTCCAAGTGATGCCTGTCGCTTCCACGGATGGTGATAGTGGGCGTACCCGCCACTGCCAGCATGGTCTCCCCATCCAGGGAAACCGTGGTTTTGTTCCCAGAAAACACTTTTTTGCCATGATGCTGGACCAAGTGGAGAAGGAGTGATGTTTTACCTGATCCTGAATGACCGACAATGAGTACGGCACCATCTTCATTCCCCACACAGGCGCCATGGACTGGGTACAGCTTGTGCTTAAGAAAGTGGAGCCGGGCCACGCCATACAAGACATGGTTCATACTTGCGGGAAAGGCACCGTCCCAGGTGTCATGAATATGTACCACACCCTCTCCTTGGGTCAGGCTTTTGTCAGAAGATTCGCAGTGTTCAATGACAATATCAGCACTAGGAAGAGGCGCATCGCACCGTTCGATGCCGGGAATATACGCCCGCAAAAGGAGAAGGTCGGCCTCCGTAAAGGCAAAATACTGGTCACTCGTCAGTGTCAGTGAGAAGTAATTTTTGACAGAAAAATGGTAGGACGTCATAGCACATACTTATGAACAAAATTCTATAACCCTTTTGGCAACCTCTTCCGCACCACCCGTGCCAAATTCTGAAAGCAAAGCGCTCGTCTGACTTGTTTCTTTGTCCATGACCGTAGCGTGAGCCTTTTCTGCCATACCACCAAACAACTCCCCGAACTCAGCGGAGTGAATGGCATTGCGGATAGTATCCAGCACGCGCGGCTGGTCATCCCAGTAATTAATAGGGTGTCCCATGTCTTCCCAGTCCACCCAGGCATCGGCCATGTCGTGCTTGCCGAGGATATGAAGCTGTTGCCCCTGACTGTCATTGGCTGGGGGGAGCCAGACGGTTGGCAAGTCAAAGGCAGCGACATCATAGATGTTACCCAACCCTGGTGTCATAAAAGCGTACTTGCTGGCTTTCATGATTTCACCCATTTTCTCACGGCTGTAACTTCGGACACGGGGATCGTCCAAACGCATGGCCACGGCGCTGCTCGTAGCAATAATGAGCTCGTTTGCCGAAATGCTCCCCTGCAGCGCTTGAATCACGACCCGTGCGTACTGCTCCGTGTCTTCTACCGACCATAGCGGGTTCTGCAACCCACCAAGGTTGATAAGCACGTACTGAGGCTCCTCTTTTTCTTCTACCGCCCGAACAATAGATGGAACCACATGGACATCAGGTGGGAAAAGGGTTGGCTCATTTGCCAGCCGCTCACGGACACCGAAAAAGTCCTGAGTCAGGTAGAGGTTTACTCGCTTGATACACGCCGGGACCTCGTGCCAATACCAAGTCAACGGGTCATACATAATAACCTTGAGGCCAAGTGCCAGAGCGCGCTCCGCCATCTCACAATCAAGTACGGTAAAGAAAACGTCATATTCCGCAATAATTTCATCCGCCTGCTCGTCCGTCATATCGGAAATGTCGTGCAGGGCGTCGTAAGGCAAATCCTTCTGCAGGTCCAAGGTGTGGTTCTTACCCAGATAACCAATACATTGGAACGCATTACGAAGAAACGGAAAAAAGCTGGCCACTGCGGCAGAGGGCCCAAAACCAAACGGCTCGGCATTCAGGAGAAGCTTGCGCTCAGAGGTTTTCATAACTCTCTTGACTATAGAGCAGCTTGCCAAGAATAGTTAGCTTTTCTGGTTTTCGCACCGCTTCCAACTTCTCATAATCTGAGTAGCGGGATTTTTTACTCGCGTGCATGAGCGCCTCACGGACGTTGCTACCAATACCGTTGCGGAATGATTCATTTCTTACATCAATCAAGTC
>DATHWI010000042.1 GCA_035460805.1 Verrucomicrobiia bacterium
TGTCAACGGGCAGGTCTGATGGGTTTCCGAGGCAACTCAGGCTCCGCTTGCGCGGCAGGCGATCCCTCGGAGATCGTCCGTTTCCAAACCTGGTTGATCGACCTGAGAGTGGCGGCATCGGCGAACCGATGACCGCTGAGCTCCCTAGAAAGGAGGTGATCCAGCCGCACCTTCCGGTACGGCTACCTTGTTACGACTTCGTCCCAATCACCAATCCCACCTTCGACGGCTGCCTCCTTGCGGTTGGCCCACCGGCTTCGGGTGTTATCGGCTTTCATGACGTGACGGGCGGTGTGTACAAGGCCCGGGAACATATTCACCGCAGTGTGCTGACCTGCGGTTACTAGCAACTCCGGCTTCATGCAGGCGAGTTGCAGCCTGCAATCCGAACTGAGACCGGCTTTAAGGGATTAGCTCCACCTCGCGGTTTGGCGACCCGTTGTACCGGCCATTGTAGCGTGTGTGTAGCCCAGGGCGTAAGGGCCATGCTGACTTGACGTCATCCCCACCTTCCTCCGAGTTTCTCTCGGCAGTCTGGCATGAGAAATACAACATGCCACGGGGGTTGCGCTCGTTGCGGGACTTAACCCAACATCTCACGACACGAGCTGACGACAGCCATGCAACACCTGTCTTCGGGTCCCTTGCGGGAGGGCCGGCTTTCACCGGCTTACCCTCGATGTCAAGCCTGGGTAAGGTTCTTCGGTTAGTGACGAATTAATCCACATGCTCCACCGCTTGTGCGGGCCCCCGTCAATTCCTTTGAGTTTCAACCTTGCGGCCGTACTCCCCAGGCGGAGTGCTTACTGCGTTGGCGGCGGCACGCGGGGGGTCGATACCCCGAACACCTAGCACTCATCGTTTACGGCGTGGACTACCGGGGTATCTAATCCCGTTCGCTCCCCACGCTTTCGCACCTCAGCGTCAGTCTTAGGCCAGGCAGCCGCCTTCGCCACCGGTGTTCCTCCTGATATCTACGCATTTCACCGCTACACCAGGAATTCCACTGCCCCCTCCCAGACTCAAGTCTCCCAGTATCCAAGGCACTGTTCGCGTTGAGCGCTGAACCTTTCACCCCAGACTTAAGAAACCGCCTACGCGCGCTTTACGCCCAGTAACTTCGGACAACGCTCGCCCCCTACGTATTACCGCGGCTGCTGGCACGTAGTTAGCCGGGGCTTATTCAAGAGGTACCGTCAAATTTCTTCCCTCTTAAAAGAAGTTTACGATCCGAGGACCTTCATCCTTCACGCGGCGTCGCTGCGTCAGGCTTTCGCCCATTGCGCAAGATTCCTAATTGCTGCCCCCCGTAGGAGTCTGGGCCGTATCTCAGTCCCAATCCGGCTGATCGTCCTCTCAGACCAGCTACCCGTCGTCGGCTTGGTAGGCCGTTACCCCACCAACTACCTGATAGGCCGCAAGCCCATCTTCAAGCGAATAAATCCTTTAGACAACAACTCATGCGAATCGTTGACCACATGCGGTATTAGCAGCCCTTTCGGACTGTTGTCCCCCACTTGAAGGCAGGTTGCTTACGTGTTACGCGACCGTTCGCCACTAACCAACCATTACTGATTGGTCCGTTCGACTTGCATTTCTTAGGCACGCCGCAAGCGTTCGTCCTGAGCCAGGATCAAACTCTCCATAGAAAGTTTGAAACACCCTGCTAAATCCAACCTCATCCAGTTACCTGCCCCTCACGGAGCAAACAACCCAACAAAGCCAAAACGCAGAGCTTCCCCACAGCACATGACTGTAGAGAAAATTTTTCA
>DATHWI010000043.1 GCA_035460805.1 Verrucomicrobiia bacterium
GGATAGATACGCATCCCAATAGTGCTCCAGACTTTCAGGCGAAAAAGGTCGCCTTCCTTAAGGAAAAAGGGCTAGAAGAGTGTGAGCGGTTAGAGTTTGAAGCTCGCAAAGAACATTTGGCACAAAAGAGCCAGGGGGAAGGCTTTATAAAGTACTCCCTTTCATAATAGTTTTCGAAACTCCTCCCGCACCGCCAGCTAAAGAAAAAAGAGCCCTCTGGGCTCTTTTTTCTTTGACCCGCCCATATGATTACTTCCTCTTAGAAAAGATTCTCCGTACCAGGCTCAGAAACCGGGCTGAACGTGCTTTCTCTAGGTTCACTAGCTCCTCTTGAATTACAGAATCAAGCTTCTCTTCAAAGCGCGGGTTAATAGGGGAAGCCGCATTGTCCCTGGGCAGATCTTTCAGGCTTTCCAGTACTGATGCGCGCGCGATTCCTATCTTGCTCTCTAAATATTCAGCTCCTTTTTCTGATTCAAATTCAGTATCAAGCAACTCCCCGAGGACGGTCTTGGCTCCTTGCCTCGCCTCTGTAATGAGCTCTTCATTAGTAAGTCTCTCTACGCCCACCTCATAGGCTGTTCGCAAAGGGGTACTTGAAGGCCCTTCCTCTACGGGACGTGGTTCGGGCTCTTTATCTGGAGTGGAAGGGTTAAAGCTGGGAAACTCTCGGCTCATGGGATTAATCGCTACTTGCCCTTAGTTTAGAGAATATAATCTAGGATGTCTCGATAACCAGTACTTACTCTGTCGCGTACTGCCCAAGCCTTCTCAGGATCAAATAATCAGAATAGAGTGATTCTTACTTACAGGAGCCCATTATGTCATTGACATTTTCCTCTTTTCCTGATAGATTGACCCCGCTTTGTTAGGTGAAATGCCTACAAGAGGAGCTGTATGATAAACAATATGCCAACGATTCAGGCCGGGTCGGCCATCCTCGCAACATTCCTAAGCGGCTATTTGCCAGATAAGGGTGTTGGCCTCGCCTTCATCGAGGCGGTCGCCAGAAACCTATTCGCCCTACCACCGGTGGACGGGGAAAGTAAGCTGGATCCCAAGGCCATCGAAGTTGCTCAAGAGCTCACTGGAACGGCTTTCGGCGACGTGATGCAGGTGAGTGGCTTCGGAGGGGTTGGCGAGTTCAATCTGGACCGGGTCATTGATGGAGCGCCTTCGCTCGACATGCTCGTCCGCAATGCCAAGCTGGTAGACGAACGGATCATCCCCAGGGATGTCATCCCGTCCGACGAACTCGTTTCGGCTTGCCTGGCCGAATTCCACGCACGCAAGCAAGGCTCGGCCACACCCGAGGCGTAGGCGAACGGCAATAACGTTTTTTCAGTTGAACGCGGAATCGACTGAACCAACCAGCAATGGATAGTTGATGGGGCGGGCACTGCCAAATGCCAATTCGATTAGCAGGTACCTTCGGGTATCTGCTTTTCTTTATGGCAACAATTCCCTCATTCCTACCCATGAGCAAGCTATTTTGGTATAGAGAACTAAGGAATCATGACAAAACCGTACATTGGCATTACCGACTTCACAGATTTTGACCAAGTTCAGGCGATGCAACGTATTGTGCCGCCTGACTCCGACTACCTTCTCCATGTGGGAGTGATGATGAGCCACAGGACGCTCCACGGGCTTCCTACGGAGTGGGCAAAAGCCTTCCCGGCCAAAGAAACGATAGCAAGTATCTTTGCCTCTCCAGATACGTACAACTGCCTGCACTATGCCGACTACAAGTCGCGCCCCGGCTTGGCCGACTCCCTCGCCACAGCCTTAAGCTATGTTGGCAAGAACATCACAGGCCTGCAGCTTGATATGACCTGGCCCGACCCTGGAGAACTGCTGCTGGTACAGGAACAGTTTCCAGAAATGGAGATTATCCTTCAAGTGGGAAAACAGGCGCTGTTGGATGCTGAATCTTCACCCGCAGGCATGGCTGCAAGAATCAAGGAATACGAGGGGATTATCTCCCGGGTGCTTCTTGACCAAAGCGTGGGCAAGGGCGTTCCAATGGACGCGCAACTCTTAATTGCGCTAGCGAAGACAGTGCAGGATTCGTTCCCGGACATGGGAATCGTGTTTGCAGGAGGCCTTGGCCCTGCTTCCATCCACCTTCTCGAGCCGATACGCCAGGCGTTCCCTGATTTGCGCTTCAGCATTGACGCGCAAGGGAGGCTGAGGGCAAGTGGTAGCGCGCTAGACCCAATTGATTGGGAGCTTGCCCGCCTGTATTTACAGAGAGCCTTGGCCTTCTTGGCTTAGGTAGTATCCTTTGCCGCTGCACAAAATGTGCGGCGGTTTTTTTATGCAGTTAATAGGGTGTAACAGTACTTGGTAGCGGTAGGCCTTCTTCCGCCGGAGTCCCAAAAATATCCTCATGCATTTCCGGAATAGTTAGGTAACGAGGCCTATGGTATGAAACATACACGGGACGAACCATTGGAAACACATGTTTGAAAACCCGGCTGTCATCCTGGGTGATGTGATGTTCAGTGTGGAGTTGGTCAACAACTGCATTGAATTGGTCTCGAATGCTTTGCATGTCGCCCTGTGAGAACATCTCAATTGAGCGCACCTGGTCCATGATCCGCGATGCAGCTTCCGCAACCCAGGGAAGAGTGTACTTAGCAAAGAGAGCTGCCTGGCCGATCATGTATCGGCGGAACGCGCGTGAGTTTGCCACCTCGGTGGACACCTCTTGAGCTGCGTGTTCTAGCTTAGGCGCAAAGGTACGTTCCATAATCTCGTCAAAGACGCCGCGTGCGACGCTGGCAAAGGAGGTCGGTCGGCCACCCTGCTGCCGTACGCGAGTTTCAATACTCCTCGTGTACGGTGTAAGGACCGACAGCTTCGCTCGCGCAAATTCATCCGTACCGACGCATTGTATCCAGTCTGCGAACTGAGCCGGCTGGTTCATTGCATTGGCATAGTTTTGATTGGTCCAGTCAAAGTCAGCCAGGGCAAATTTTCCGTACTTAACCTTGAATGCCTCGAAGATTGCGAGTGCGCCTTGTGTTGGTTGACCATCCTCAGCCTTGCGTAGGAGAGAAAGGTACGGGGCGTCGTCTCCCAAGAGTAGGCTGCTCACTGCTGCCCATAGGAGCTGAGTTAGTCGTTCTCGCTGGGAGAGAGCCGGATTAAACTGGAGTGATTGAAAGAGGGGGTAAATCCCGTGTCCCTGATGGTTTAAGTCTTGGACTTCTGACCGTACCATGGAGTCCATAAAGATCATATCTGCCATAACCATAGCAAAGGCTTCGCCCATCATCCGATGTAGAATATACACCGTACGGTTCAGGGGGGTGTCATTCCCGTCTAGTGCTAGATCAGGCGAGGCATAGTGGGTTAGGTCATGCACCAGGTAAACCAACTCAGCGTACAGGTCCTCCTTAGGTGTCAGGGGAATCCCTGCGTTGTAGCCCGGCGCCCAGTAGACCCATTCTCGACGGTTGGAGGCAGAGCGAAAGTGTAATCCATCATTAACTGAGTGTGAGATCAGGTTCAGCAGCCCCCATTCGTTGGCATGCGGGTTATGAATGACCGGGTTTGCATCAATAAAGGGTTTGGCTGGGTTGGTGAAATCAATCGGCTGCCTGTGGTGCCGTTTCCAGTAGTTTAAATCCACCATCCCGTTCTCATTAAGCTCACCATGGGTGTGCGCACGGCCTTGGCCGAAAGGAATGCAGTCAGCAATTACTTGCGCCAGAACTAGCGAGCGGGCAGAGTTCTTGCCCCAAGCACGCTTTGATTCCTGATAGGTTTTCCCGCTGAATGCATGGACGAAGACATCGTCCCAGCCAAAAATATCCTCGCCGCTTTCGTAGCGATGTAAATCGATGTGACCCGGGATTCGCTGGACGTACACCTTTTTTGACAGTGCACCATCAACGAGGCGATACAGCGTTAGTGTTGCCTCGTTGAAAACAGCCCTTCCGTGGTTTTCTGGTGCAATTTTTCGAGTCCCTGTTTCCGAGGGGATAACGGCACCAGTTTCCGGGTCAACAAGGTTGTTCTCTTCACGAAATGCGAAAGGAGGGTAAGGTGATGTCGCACCCTGTTTCTCAGATAGCCATTCCAGGATATCAGTATCGCTCATCCCACCGGGCGCATCTGGCGGGCTACCCTGCTTAATCGCCCCGTTGAGCCCATATTCGCCGAACTGGTCGAGGTACTCTCGAATCTTTGCGGCATTTGTCGTCAAAGCAAGGATTGGCATTGTGCTAGTTAGCGGGCACATTCCAGTGGGCTGGGTGAGTGTGACCCAGTTCCTGGTTTGACCTAAATAGCTCAGGGAACAGTCCGTGTAAGCTAGTGTTGATCAGCCCTAATAACCGTCGGTACTCAGACTCCTTTCCCGGGTCTTGTATGGCGGCAATAAGCTTGCTGAAGTTTTTAACCGTGCCATTGAGGCCGAGTATGGTTGCGCGCGATGTAGGCCACAGGCCGTTGCGCTCCTCTCGCCAATCCTTCTCCTCCATTGCCTCAGGGCGTACCGCCTGTTTCAGGAGTGATGCAATGGTATTCCGCACTTCGATTATGAGTTCAGTGTTCTCTGGTGCCAAAGCAACCATGGGAGGCTCGTTCATGGCGTGTGTCCGGGCGCTTGTTACGCGCGCCAAGTGCACTAAGTCACGTTGGGTATCGAACTCCATTTCGGCCTTCTGCGATAAACCAAGAACACTAAAGCCAAGTAGCACTGCGTGTGCCACCGACGGCACACCATGGTGTTCAACGTTCACGTCATACATTGCATCTGCGGACTTGCCACTTGGATTCATGTACGTCGGCATGGCGTTGGTGCCCATGCCCTGTCGCAGAAGCTGCGCCAGATTACTTGGGGTGAGGTATGCGCCAGGTTCCGTGGCAAGGGCAATGTGTCCCGCTGGTGTGTTTTCATCAAACACTACGGAAATGCCGCCAATCGCACTAATGCCTACGACTGGTTTGGCGAGAACCGTGTTGTTTGCGTCAAAAAACCGCGCTCCGGCGTTCAAGAGTATTTGCTGGAGGCGGCTCTCTACTGGGGTTTCATCTTTACCTCCCAAGCTTTGCCACAAGGCGACTGAGTTAACAAATGTGCTGTCACCAATAACCCGAACGTAAGGACTCGATTCTATTCCAAATGTTTTTGGGGTTTCCACGCGATTCCTTTTGATGATTTGGGTAATTGGCCGTATTGCACGTCGCTAGAGCACTATTACCTATACCATAATTGGCTACGCTTCACATTAAGAAGGTTGACTTTGCCGGGCTTGAGAAAGTGGCTGTCTGATTAAACTCCAATACATGTGCTAGATTAATCCCATGAAGAACACACCAGAAACTCTGGCCGGCTTACCAATAAAACTCTTTGAAACCCCCAAAGACTGGGAATCTTGGCTAAACGAAAACCACCCAGAGCCAACTGGGCTTTGGCTGAAGATCGCCAAGAAAGCTTCTGGGAAACGCTCTGTTTCCTACTTAGAGGCGCTGGATGTGGCCCTCTGCTTTGGTTGGATTGACGGGCAGAAACAGTCGTATGATGCCGAGTATTTTCTGCAGAAGTTCACGCCGCGGCGGGCAAAGAGTACTTGGTCAAAGGTTAACGTGGAGAACATCGCCCGCCTTACTGCGGCTGGCCTCATGCAGGCGCCAGGCCTTGCAGCGGTGGAGGCGGCCAAGGCTGATGGGCGTTGGGACCAGGCCTACGATTCGTCTCGCACAATGGAGATGCCTGAGGAGTTCCGCCTTGCCCTTGATGCGCACCCAAAAGCCAAAGCATTCTTTTCTACCCTCAACAAAGCCAACACTTACGCCATACTCTGGCGTGTCCAGACTGCCAAGAAGCCAGAGACACGGCAGGCCCGCATTGAAAAGTTGATAGCGATGCTAGAGGCGGGGGAGAAGCTGCACTAGGCCTTATTTCTTTGGCTTACTGAGCAAGCGGCTATTTGGGCAGCCCCTTCCAAATACCCTTAAACACTTCCCGTTGGTTGTGTGCCAGGGTGGAATCCACAACTTCAACTAAGAAATGCGGGTGGACCGCCGTTTGAATCATTATCAAGTGATTGCCAGTAACCCAGGTGGTGCCAGTAAAGTTACTGGTTTCGCCCCAAAACTTAATGGTGCGGTTCACAAAGTTCTTTTTGGCCATCTCCTTTTCTGTGGCTGAGTCGTTGCTCAGGAGTTGGAGGGAAATGCCAGGTTCCGTACCTTCCTTCCAGTACCATTCAATCCAGCTGCCATAGTGCTCGACAAATGAGTCATCCTGAAAGCCCCACCAGATTGGGTCAGTCTTTTTAAGGCTGGCATTCCAGATGGGGGTTTGGCGATGGAGGTACTGTTCAAGCTCTTCTTCGCCAATAAAGGTTACCTTTGGCAGTACGTAACGAGTTGCCTGGGTGTACTCCTTAAGCTCTTGGACAATTTCCGGGATAAGCTTTCGTTTTTGCTCAAGTAGCCGCTCTTCTTTTTCGATCACATTCTCTAGCTCCTCAGGGGGGAGGGCCAGGAGGTTTTTGGTTTTACTTGAGAGATCAACGTTTACTACGCCCTTTTTAATGAGTTCCTCGGCAATGCTGTAAGCAGTAGTCCGCTTCATTTTAGTGATGCGGGCCACATTGGCAGGGGAGAGTTTGCCATGTTTAAGGATGGCCAGGTAGACCAAGATCTCCTTATCGCTGAAGCCAAGTTGGGCCAGAAGCTGGGTATTCATATGGATAGTATAGCATGTTGACGAAAAAATGTCGACAGTATGTGGTAAAAATATCAGGTTTAAACATCATAATAGAAAACATAGTGACCTTAGGTAGTTGACAAAAAGTGGTTTCTGGAGTACAATTCTCGCAACATCAAAGCGAGGGGGAACCCAAAGCGGCGAATCGAACTTTTCATAACGATTGGCTCCGAGGCACGAATAAAAATGGAATATAAAGATAACAAAAAAGAGAAAGTAGGATTCTTGTCAGTGAAGCATGATGCTTGCATTGGTGGGTTTAGCCAGACGAGCGTCACCTGTTGCTCTTTCTGGGACGTGCAAAGAGCGCTGTCGCACCTGGACTTTGGAACGTGCCAGGGCATGGTGTGGGAACCTCTTTGGTGCCCAGATAACTACGATGAGATGAACCTCCGCCTTGTTCAGGTGTGGGGCAAGTCCATTAGTAACGACCCGAGAGTATTCAGCATCAGTAACTGGTCCGGAGGATCTGGAGAAGGCTTACTTGTGTCATGTGGAGCGGTGGGTCCAACGGACCGACATCCAATACGGGGCATACGCCTTCCCAAGTCCAAGAGCCAGGTGCCGGAGGGTCATTACTATGTGGCCCTGGAGCTCGTAGCCCAATCTTTTGGGAAAGACAAGCGCCTGAGCGGCACCAATAGGGACGAAAATGGGGCAGTAACTGGAAGTTGGGCGAGTAATATACGACAAGTCTCTAGCGAGGTTGTCGTGTGGAGCTCTGACAATCTTCCTCTCCGTAAATGTCCCGAGGGGGTAAATAGGACACCGGTGCAATACCATGAGTATTTACCAGTCCGTGAAATTACCCACAGGTGGCTGACGCTAACCGACTCTGGTTGCTGAGACTCGCTGACCGAGAACGGTCACTTCTTATCCGGCTTCATCTATTAGATGGAGCCTGAACTAGAGGGAAACCTCAGTACTTTGAAAGGGTGGCGATCCAACGCCGAGGAGAATTCTCGATGAAAGTTGTTATTTACGGTGCTGTCTTTCCCAATAAAAGTCGGCTTTCTGAGGCACTTCTTTCGGACAGTGACCTGGAGGGTTTGAGTGCCACCGCCCTTGAGATTGTGACCCATCTTCAGACTAATCTGGATATTGGGTGCACGTACTGCGTTAAAGTGGCTAACGGCAATGTGTACTCCTGGGGAGTTCACTATCCGGATGGCCTTTACCTCGGAAGTAGTGTTGACGATGACCAGGCTCTTTCTTTGAGCGAGATTCGCAGCAGTCTTCCTTATAGGTCCAGCTAACCAGCCGATAGTTCAATATCGACCCTGAACACATAGGGGAGCGCAGCCGCAAGGCTGGCACGGGGATACCAAAAGGCCCGGTCGAAAGGTGAATAGATTTCAAGAAGAGGATCCAAGTGATCCTCTTTTTTTGTTGGCTGCCTGTTTACTGAGCGCCCCTTAAGATCCTCGGTAGTATCAGTGGGGTTATGAGGGTGGTTATGAACGCCATAAAGGTGATTATGGCAGCTCCCTCATCCCCAATCACACCAAGGGTTAACCCGAGGCCTGCAATCACCAGGCCTACTTCTCCGCGTGGAACCATTGCAAAACCAACGCCCAGGGCATAGCGGGCACCTTGTTTATAGTTTGCCAGGTACCCTCCGAGTACTTTTCCAATAATGGCCAGTAGTGTGACAGCCAGGGCGAGTACCCATGTCCGGGGATTGTTAAACGTGGAAAGGTTTAGCTGTACACCAATCATCACAAAGAAAAACGGGGTAAGGAATTGGTAGAGGGGCTGTGTCATGCGCAAGATTTGTTCTTGCCCACGGCTCTCTGCAAAGATAACTCCTGCAAAGAAGGCCCCAATGATGGCGGCCATGCCAAAATAAGTTGAAAGGGCAGAGAGGCCAAGCATAACGGCAAGGGCGAGAGTAAAGGTTCCCCGTGCGTTCAGGTTGGCTCGCGCAGCATGCGCCGCCAGTAGGCGGGGTAGGAGCAGTACCGCAAGGATGCCAAAGCCAACCACTTGGGCTGCGATAAGGCCAAGTTGCGCAGCGCGGAACACGCCGGTCTCACTATATGAGGCAATGATGGCAATGACTGAGATACCGAGTATGTCATCCAGTACCGCAGCCCCTAGGATAACTGCGGCGATCGGGCTGCCATTCAACTTTCGATCCCGTAGGAGTTGCGCCGTCACCCCTACACTTGTGGCAACACCTGCCGCCGCAAAGAACAGGGCGACAGGTGTGGAAACCTTTAGGAGGAGTGAGGCAGATAAGATGAGTAAGAAGGGTAGGATGACCCCCAGTACTGCCGTAGCCACCGCTGCCTTGCCCACCTTTCGGAGTTGCTTTCCACTTACTTCAAGCCCGCTGGTAAACAGGAGGATGACCGCCCCTAGGATGGAGAGGGTTTCAAGAAAGGGCCCAGGTTCCAGCCAGTGAAGGAATGAAGTGCCTAAGAAAACACCGGCGAGCACTTCTCCTAGTAACGCGGGAATGCCTAGCTTCCTGGCTAGTTTTCCTAAGAGCGCAGCCCCGGCGAAAGCGAGGAAGAGTTGTAGAATGAGGTGGCCTGATTCGTCCATATGCCCATGATACCAGGTTATGAGGACTAACTTAGACCAACCTGAACCATCTATCAGTTAACATTGAGCAATCTCTGGAAGATGGCGTCCCTTATCTCACCTGACTGAGCATGGCGGTCGCGGTACTTTCGAGTCAGCTCCTGCACTTCAGGTGACCCGCCTGCGGCGTAGTGGTTTATTGTTTCCAGATCGCGCTTTGCTGCTTCTGCCAGCCCGTGGAACTCCTGAATGCTCTGTGCCTCCCTTTGGAGGGCGGTTTGGAGTTCGGGTGAGAAACTGTGTGAGCCGGGCTGTCCCACCATCTGGACAGCCTCCAGAAGAACGCCTGCGATGGTTACATCGTCGTACTGGGACAGGCGGTCCAAAGGCAGGGCGCCTCCCCAGGCATCAATAAACTCTGCAGGGGAGAATGAGCCGCCAGACTCCGTGCCATGCTGCTTGGCCCACTCAGTAAGCTTGCTGTGGATATCAGAAGTTGAGCCGGGGTTCTCTCCCCAAAGCTCTGCCACCTCTTTTACAGTTGAAGTAAGAATGGGGAGGTTGCGTTCAAAATCAGGGGAAAAAGCGGCAATATTCTCAGTTCCCGCATATTTTTGGATGGTCTGCATGTAGTTGTATGCAGAGTCGGCGACAGGCTTCTCGAGAGTGGGCATGCTCCCAACCCTCTCGACAAGGTTTACGCGGGGCGGTTCTACCTCAGGAGGGGTTGGTTGTGTGAGGACTTCGAACTTCATTACTTTCCATCTTATTACTCCAATAAGTATACAGTACGCATACGACTGCTCTACCCCCTTAATCTGCCAGTCAAAAAAAGACCCCCAACGGGGGTCTTTTTCTAGAAAGCGGGTGCTTCCTTACATTGGCAACAACTCATACACCTCAACCCAGGAGTCATCCCCATACGCCATTGGGCAGGTCATGGCCATGTCTACAGCCGCCTTTAGGTCGGTTGCCTTCACAATGCTATAACCAGTGGTGCTTTTGGTGTCCATTGCCACTTTCTGGTCTTTAATTTGGGCCTGGCAATTTTCCTCAGCGTTAAACGGGTTGCCTCCATCTACAATGTTTTCACCCATGCTCTCAAACCACTTCATCCAGTTGGCCGTAGCATTTTCAGATGGGGTCATCCGCGGGTTGTCCAAGTGGTACAAATAGATAAATTTCTTCATGAATCCTTTCTGCCAAAAGGCAGGGTTATGGTTAGCTAAGGTGAGAAAGGTAGTTCTCCAGTGTCTCCGAATCGCTACCCCAAAATGCCTGGAATTTTCCCAGCCATTGCTGCGCGAGGCGAAGGCCAAGCCGGTTGAGCGCTACAAAGTTGGTGCGCCCAATCTTTTTCCTCTGAAGGAGCCCGGCACTTTCCAATGCACGGATGTGCTTGTGAATTGCGGGCAACGAGAGGGAATGCAGCTCCGCTAACTGACCAACAGTTGCTGGGTGCAGGGTAAGGGTCTGCAGAATGTCACGACGCTTGGTATGGGCAAGGGCAGCAAATACCACATCGAGTTCTGGAGGGGGAAGGGATGAAGACATATAGTTAACTACTTAGTTAACTATATAACAAAATGACTAAGAGTCAATGCGGCGTTTTATGGTAACAAAGCAGGAGACAGGATATGGCTTAACCCCTTTGTACCTGGTATAACGCGGGAAGGAGAAAATTGATGGAAGAGTTTGCGTTGATAACCTACTGCATCCCGTACAAAGAGTCGGGAAGCTTACGGCTAATAGCCAGTGTCGATGGCGCCGCCGCAGCGGTCGCCACATTCCGGGCTGAAGAAGAAGGGGTTGTTTCCAGGGCAGTCCAAATAGTACAAGAGTTTTGCCGGCAAGGCCGCACTATCTACTATGCTGTCCTGACCACGGGACCCTTGAAAGAGGATGCCCAGACTATCGCTGTCCTCTACAACCAGAAAGAAGAGCCCCTGGAGGGCAAGTTTGGCGAGTACTATAACGTTGCCAGGGAACGGGGCGCGGGAGACATGTTTGTTCCGTTCGATGTCCCGTAGGGGAACTATCAGGCCGTCACTAGGTGACGGCCTTTTTATATCCTTCGGTTGCCTGGCGCAGACTTACGTAAGGCTTATTTCTTAAGCCAACTATTGGAG
>DATHWI010000044.1 GCA_035460805.1 Verrucomicrobiia bacterium
AAACTTAAAAGTAGAGGTTTAGTCCTTTTCACGTCCAACCCCGACTGGCTGAGTGAGACCGTTGCACCAAACGTTAGCACCCTTCCACACCGGACAGCACTCGTGAGCTGTACGCCCGACCTAACCCTGAGCATTTTCCAGTGGCAAAACATTGCGGACGACCCCGTCCACTCCATGATTACTCGCGTAACCCTGGAGTCCGAAGCCATCGAGCTCAATGCAATCCAAGGGGAGCTCCTGAAAGTCCACCACCTCGCAGAAGCAGTGGAGGCAATCATAATCCCTACGTGGCGATGGCTTTGTGCCAATGCCCAGTTCCAGGCGCGCTGTGCCCACCTTAAGGTCACACCCGCTCCAAACCTTTCCACCTGGCCGCTGGACATTTCTTTCGAAGCAGCAGAGCAGAAGCTGCGCCCCCTACTCAGCATCCCTGTACTTCTCAAAGGCGGAGAAGAAGATGAAGAGGAAAAAGACGACCTCTACCTTCGAGGAGTTCCCATGACCCTGGAGGAGTTGGGGGATTTTGAGATATTCTCCCGCAGCCTCGCCATCGGCATACCCGAGTGCGCCCTCAACATTAAGGATGGCGTCCCCGTCACCATTCCTTAGTTCCCTACCGTGTCACGCATTGTGACACGGTTTTTTAAATGTAAAGAAGACTTTACAAGGTAGTGCAATCCGAGCATAGTGGACGGCATGAGCACACCTATTATCAAGGTTAAAAACCTGAAAAAAGAATACCCGGGCGGCACAAAGGCCGTTAAGGGCGTTTCCTTCGAAGTAGAGAAGGGCGAATTCTTTGGGTTCCTCGGTCCGAACGGCGCTGGAAAATCGACCACCATGAACATGCTGGTCAACTTAGTAAAAAAGACCAGCGGGTCAGTAGAGATTGATGGATTTGAAGTAAGCGAAAACCCGGACGAAGTATACAAGCGCGTCGGATTCGCCATGCAGGAAGTGGGCCTCGATGAGACCGCTACCGCAGAAGAAATGCTTGAACTGCACGGCCGCCTCTATCACCTGAAGCCCGCTGAAATTAAAGAGCAAATGAAAAAGCTCTTGAAGTTGGTTGAGCTGGAAAAGGTTGCCGACAAGTACGCCTCCACCTACTCCGGTGGTATGCGCCGCCGCTTAGACCTAGCCCTTTCGCTTATCCACAAGCCAACTGTGCTCTTCCTGGACGAGCCAACTACCGGCCTTGACCCTCATGCCCGCCAGCTTATTTGGAACCACCTTCGCCAGCTGAATAAGGAAGGCATGACCATCTTCCTTACTACGCACTTCATGGAAGAAGCCGAAGCACTTTGTGACCGCATTGCCATCATGGACAAGGGTAAGATTGTCACCACCGGTACCATTCCTGAGCTTCTCAAGAAGCACAAAGCCAAGAACATTGAGGATGTCTTCCTTAAGACCACCGGCAGCACCATTGGTGACGAACAGGTGAACACCAATGCATCGGATCCGTATAGCCGATCACGATAACCATGAAACAATTCTTCTCAGACTGGTATTACCTATCCATTAGGAACACCAAACAAATTTGGCGCCCGCTTTTGGCGCTCATCCCATCGCTCTTCATGCCAATGTTCTTCTTTGGCGTGAATGCAGCTTCCCTTTCTGCCTTCTCACATGTGCCTGGTTTCCCTGATGTTTCGTACAAGCAGTTCATTGCCCCCGTTGCCATCTTCACTGCCATCTTTTTCTCCGCAGGCAATGCCGGAATTGAATTGGTGCAAGACATTACAAGCGGCTACTTTAAGAAGCTCATCATCATGCCAATCAATCGCTTGGCGATTGTCCTTGGTAAGTTGAGTGAGGTAGCGGTGCAGTCTGTAATGCAGGGCCTTATCGTCCTCACCCTCCTTCTTATTGTTGGTGTGCGTATCGATACTGGCATTTTGGGCACCATAGCCATTTTTGCCATGCTTACCGTGTTTGCCATGGGCTCGAGTTGTATTGGCATGATTGCCGCACTGTGCACCCAAAATGCGCGCCGAGTGCAGTCCATGTTCATCCTTGTCTTCCCATTCCTCTATCTCACCACTGCGCAGTCGCCAAAGGCCTTGTTGCCACCTACCTTTGCCACTATCGCTACGTACAACCCCGTAACCTACATTATTGAAGGTGTACGCGCGCTTGTGCTTTCT
>DATHWI010000045.1 GCA_035460805.1 Verrucomicrobiia bacterium
CCAGGGTTATCCCTATGGATCCGATAATGGTAAAGCTGACTGTCACGGCAAGGATGTAGAGGAGGAGGCAGGTGGCGGTGGGCACAAGGAGCTCCTTGAAGGGCGTTGGGTCATCACCACTTGCAGGTGGCTCTGTAAGGAGGAGGGATTGTTTGTTGGCAAACAGCCAAAGAACAGCCCCAACAACAAGCCCCCACACAACTGTTGCTGGGGTATTAAGCCACGCACCAACTAGTGCGGGGAGGATTGTATATGCTGCCTTTAGAAGGGGCTCTATAAGAGGTGATTCATCATGCTTGGCGAGGGGAGCCGTCCCTAGTGCGGCTGCCAAAAACACCAGGAGTGAAATTGCACTAAGGGTAGGCAGGAAAAAGGCAAGTGCGAGTGCTCCCGCGGTGCTTATCCCAAGACCTGCAACAACTTGCCGACGCGTCTTAAGGGGTAGGCTCTTTTGGAATTCCTTTTTAGGCAGAAAGAGGAATTTGGTGGTGTGAATGAGGAGGTGCGCAGGGAGGGTAAAGAAAGCGGCCAGGGCGAAGAGCTGCCATGGGAACAGTATTCCATTTGCTGTTGCCACAAATCCAAGGAGAAAAGAAATGAGCACAAAGTGCCATCCCTTTGGTTGGCTGAAGGCGATCAGTGATGGCGAGCTGGAAGAAGGCATACTTCCAGTATACGGCATGCTAGCGGACGCGCCGTAGTATTTCTTCCGCGTGAGAAGTCGAAACCGGCTGGATAGAAAGGCGCATGCCCCTTCGGATGACCAACATGCCCTCAAAGGCCTCGTCGGTGCGTAGGGCCTCCAAAGTTATGGGGTGTGGAAATATCTCTTTGAACCCCACATCAACCAAGACCCAGCGGGGATTGTCAGGACTGCTCTTGGGGTCAAAGTATTCGCTTTCCTCCTTGAACTGCGTGGGGTCGGGATAGGGGGTACTTACTACTTCTGCCAATCCCACAATGCTTGGTTGGGCAACGTTCGAGTGATAGAAAAAGAGGAGGTCACCCAGTCTCATGGAGTCACGCATGTAATTGCGTGCTTGGTAGTTACGGACGCCAGTCCAGGGCTCGAATCCCTTTTTCTGGAGGTCCTCTATCCCAAAGTCATCGGGTTCGCTTTTGATGAGCCAGTAGTTCATATGCAAATAGTACCTATTCACCTTTCAGAATACAAAAAAGCCCCCAGAGCGGGGGCTTTTTGCTTAGGCAATATCGATGGAGTGCGCCTTGTTGCGGAGCTTTCGGCGATATACCTGGTAACGTACTGCGGTTGCGCTAAGGCCAAGGGTTCCGCCACCGATGAGCAAGAGGAGAGAGTCCTCTGGTCCTGACTGCGGCAGGTTGCTAGTTGTGGTAGCAACGCGAGGCGCAGGGGTGGTTTTAGGAGTTGCCGTGACAATTGGGCGTGGTGTGCTCACTGCCGTCGCGGTAGGGGTTGGAGTAACCGGGGACGGTGAGACAATAACTGGAGGGATGGAAGGTTGCTGGACGACAGCCACAGGGCTGGTGTTACGCCACTGGGCAATCTTCGCTGCAATCTGGTTGCGGAACAGGAAGAGCACGCCTGCCAATATGAGGATTCCAATGACGATACCAAAGAAGGCACCAGAATCAAAAAAGGTAGGTTTGGTAACCCGGGACGCAGTTGTTGTAGTTGTCTTGTCTTCAAAAGCCATACTATCCGTATACCACGCTGTCGCCTGGTGTCAATGCTTTGGAAACGGCTATGATAGCTTTATGCGTATAGTACTCTGCACCGAATCGTACCCCCCGGCCATCTCTGGCGTCTCTGTTTTTACGAGTAAAGCAGCCATGGAGCTGCAGGCTCGAGGCCATGATGTGATTGTGATTGCTCCGAGTCAAAACGGCTCACCTAAGCGCGAAAACAAAGATGGCGTACCGGTGTACAGGCTCCGTTCCATCCCTAGTCCCTTCCGTCAGAAATACCGTCACGTAGTAGGGCAGCAACTGGCTATTAGCCGTATCCTCAAGCGTTTTGAACCAGATATCATCCATATCCAAGATCCTGGCGGTTGTTCTTCAGCCGCCCTGCGCTGGGGAAGGCGGCACGATGTTCCCGTGGTTGGTACGCGGCACTTTGCTACCAACCTTGTAGCCGCCTATTTCCCATTTGCCAAAATGCTTCCGGAAGAAGCAGTGCATGGGATTATTGATATGTACAGCCGAGAATTCTTCAAACTCTGTACCGTCGTGACATGTCCTACTGACACGGTGCGCCAATATATGTTGGGCAAAGGCTTTGAGATCCCCATGGTTGTCATAAGCAACGGAGTTGACCTTCCTAAGTTGGATGAGATGCCCAAGCCTCGTAAGGGCATACCTACTATCCTTACGGTGAGTCGGATAGATGAAGATAAGAACATTGAGCTTTTGTTGAAATCCGCACCGTTAGTAAAGGCGAAGCGGGACGTTGAGTTTGTGATTGTGGGTGGTGGGAATAAGCTTCAGCAATACCGGCAGTATGTTAAAGATCAGAAGCTGTCATCTTACGTACGGTTTACGGGTGCGGTGAAAGCGGATTCCCCAGCCCTTACTTCTTGGTATACCCGCTCTACGCTATTCGCTATACCCTCCCTGGTTGAGACACAGAGCTTAGTGACACTAGAAGCAATGTCCTACGCCTTGCCTGTTGTAGCGGTCCGGGCAGGGGCCTTGCCTGAGCTTATTAAGCCAAACCAGACCGGCTACTTGGTGCCAGTACCTACACCTGCTCATTTTTCTAAAAGCTTACTTGCTGCATTGGACTACCCTGACCGAACAAGAGAGTTTGGAGTCAATGGAAGAAGGCTTGTGGAGCGAGAACATGCTCGCCCACACTGTATCGACCAGCTTGTCCAACTTTATGAAGCAACCGTAAGGGGTGACTACTCGCCGAAGACGTCCTAAATTGGAGGTGTGGTACGAGATGCCAGGCCTGGCAAGTGCCTCACCATTATCCGCATAAGCCCATAGGGGGAAAGGAGCGTATGGAAGAGGTTATGAAAAACGTGCTGTGTAATGTGGAGGCTAGGGAAGAGGTGGAGAAAAAGGAGTTTGCATTGGAAAATCAAGCCGCCCCCTGGTTGGAGTAAGAGTGGTAGAGGAAGAGACTAATCTTCTTGAAAGAAGGGCAACCGTTGTGGTTGCCCTTGCTAAGATCTGTCAGGTTCTGGGCTTACTAGCCTCACTTATGTACCTGACATTTTATTTCTTGGGTAAGAAGTTAGAGTCTGACTTTTCAACCCTTTATATCTCCTTTTTCTTTTTGGTAATTAATACAGCCGCGATCCATTTAGCAAAAGAAAAGAAGGTTTCCATAGCCGCGGGGATTCTTACTACTCAGATACTGTTGATTGGATCTGGATTATTAGTTTTTTGGGGACATGACTTGCCTGTGGGCTTGCTTACTATAGTTCTAGGAGTTGCAGTTGCCGGGGTGGCATTTGGAAACAGAAGCTTCTTACTGACCGGGTTAGTTTCCATATTTGCGTATGTAGCTATTGGGACACTTCAGGTAAGCGGGGTATATACTCCGGTTACTTATTGGAAAGCTACTCAGTACTCCTACTCAGACATCATCACCTACGCCATAACCATGGCGATTATCTTTGCGGTAACATGGCTCTTTAACAGGCAGCTTCACTCATCTTACCTCCGGGTAAAATCCTCAGAGGCAGCCCTGCGCCGCCAGGGGGAGCACTTGGAAGAGTTGGTAGAAGAGAGGACGCAGGCGCTCAGGCAGGAGCATTTCCAGCGTATGGCCGACCTGCACACCTTCGTTCTCTATGGCAAAGAGGCAACGGGCTTACTGCATGATATCCTCAGCCCTTTGACTGCCCTGGGCCTACAACTTGAATCGCTCAAGCGCCAAAAAGTGGAATCCGAGCAAGTGAAAAACGCAGAGGCCACACTCAAACGGTTAGAGCAGCTTGTAACAGGGGCGCGGAGGCATATGCGGCGTGAGATTGCACCCGAGGACTTTACCTTGGAACGGGAGGTGGATGCAGTCATCCAGTCACTGCGGCACAGGACGGATCGTCACGGCATCGTCATTAGTATGGAGGGCCTGGGCGTGGTGCTGCATACCGACCCAATTGTTATCTATAAAATCCTGCAGAACATTATCTCCAACGCGGTGGATGCTTCCCTGGATGTCCCTGATAAGCGGCGGCACATTCTTGCAAAAGCCACTGCTTCCAAGGAGTTTCTCACCGTGCAAATCCAGGACAGAGGTGTGGGCATTCCAGATCAGGCCATTTCCCAAGTTTTTGAGCCGTATTACACCACTAAAAAGCAGACTGAGGGTTCAGGGATTGGATTGAGCTTGGTGCGAGAACTGGTTGAGCAGCAGCTCATGGGCACAATCTCCCTCGAGAGTTCCCAGGAGGGCACGCTTGTGACCCTCCAACTCCCTAACCACATCTTGGCTGAATCGTATGCTGCAAAGGCATCTCGCAAAACTCCTAAGCACTGAGGAGTATTGGTTGAGTCAGACCCATGGCGAGGGTTTCGCAGAAAGAAGGGCATCGCGTTTTTGCGCCCTGTTAAGCGCTAGTGTATACCCCGATATGCTCGTGCCGGAGGAGTACATTGCTCTTCCTAAAACGGGAGTGGTTAACTACTGGCTTGATGGCTCGCAAGAAGCAGGTTCCGAACCATATCCTAATGACCTTGATGATACGGCAATTTGCATTGGCCTGAGAGCACGACAAGGGCTTTTGACGCCTCATGAAAAGGCAGGTTATGTCCGAACGCTCATTGCTGCGGAAACAGCCCCCGGTGGGCCATATGCAACATGGTGCACCTCAGACCCTGCATGGCACGATGTGGATCCTGTGGTGAATGCCAACATTGCTTGGTCTCTGGCACAGTGCGGGGTGACGCTTCCGCCACTGTCCGCCTACCTCCAAGAGATGTGGGAAAAGGACGCGGTGTCACCCTATTATGCAAACCGATGGGTTACACGCTACCTTCTGCTTCGTTCGCTTACCCAGCCTCAAAGTGCTCAGAAAGTTCTGAAAAAACGCCTCGCAAGCAGCCCGCCTTCCGGTGTATTGGAGTGTGCCGCAGCAAAGCTGTGTCAAAAAGCCTGCGGGTTGCCCATAAAGAGTGAACGGGTTCAGAAAATAGATTGGGAACCGTTGGTGATGGAGAGGCGGGGTAAAAACCCTCGTTTAGCGGGCTCGGAACTTGCAACAGCACTTTGGGTGGTTGCGGCAAACAAACCAGAGAAGGTTGCTGAGGTAGCCCTGCCAATGTCGTACACAAGAGTGCGATTGTTAATCGAGGGGCTGCCCCAAGAGCTGGCAACCTCGCTTCTACCAGTCCTCGCAAAAATTGAGCGAGCAGACCAGGCGGGGAGTATTGCGGGGATCGCTACGGTACTTGCCCGGCAGGCAGGATTTAAGGTCTCTGCAAAAGAGCTGGAAAGGCTGGAGGATGCCACAGTCTTAGGCTGGCTGGCGTATACCCTTGCTGACGATGTGCTGGATGGCGATAGCTCTTCTCAAGCCCTACCCTCTATTCAGTGGGCGACCCGGCAAAGCTTTCGCTGCTTTATAGAGGTTGCAGGTCTAGGGTTTATTCCTTCCGCGGAAGCTGTTTTTACCCGGATGGATGCGGCAAATGCCTGGGAGGTAACCCATGCCCGTGGGCTATCTTCTATCCCGCTGTCATATCCACCCCTTGCCGAACGCTCTTTGGGGCATGCCTTGGGCCCATTAGCACTCCTCATGATCTGCAAAGAAGCAGGTGCAGACCAGGTCTTGGTATGTATGGAGGCTTACCTTGCACTGCGGCAGCATATTGACGATGCACACGATTGGCTTGCAGACCACGAGCACGGAATACGAACCACTATTGGTGATATCACTCGCAGCCATGCTGGAGGAAAAACAGTCTCTGACTTGAGACAGTCTTTTCGCCTTCATACGGCGGGGTATGTCATGGACCAGGGCGCACTATATGTAGCTGCCCTTAACTCTGCCCGGTGTAGCCTTCCCCCTAAGCTCAAGTTTTTCTTAGAAAAAGAAGAGGCCCGGCTTACCCGGGCTCTTGAGCGATTCTCAGAAACACTTCAGTTTACAGAGGCCCTGCGCCTTACGGCATAAGCTCGGCCAGTTGCTGAAGGAGGAACGGGCCGTGGTCTACAGGGTCTACTTTGGGGTAGACCGCCACAATGGTTCCTTCGGGATTCACAATGAACGTACTTCGTTCCATTCCCATGTATTTCTTTCCGTACATGCTCTTCTCTACCCAAACGCCAAAAGCTTGGGCCATGGTGGTCTCAACATCGGCCAAAAGAGGAAAGGTGAGATGGAACTTCTCCCTAAACTTTACGTGGGATTTTACGGAGTCCTTGCTAATCCCATAGATGGAAACACCTTTCTCCAAGAAATCCTTCTGAGCGTCACGGAGTGAGCAAGCTTCTGTGGTGCAACCAGGAGTGTCGTCCTTTGGGTAAAAGTAGAGCACACTCCACTTTCCCAAAAGGCTTTTCTCCGTCACCGTAGTACCGCTGTCATCTTGGAGGGAGAATTGGGGCAGGGGATTGCCGGCTGTAATCATAGGGGGATTCTAAGCGGTATGGGTGGAGGGGAACAAATAGCTGCCTTGCTCTTCAATGCCTGCCAAAAGGAGGTGGCCATGTTCTGCCACTACGGTAGCAATAGCGCAGTTGCCTGCCCAGTGCAGCTCGTGAGGCCTGTTTTGAACGAGGCGCGCTTGGAGCATCCAAATGAGGCCGGCATGCGTAGCTAGTACAATATGTTGCCCGGGGTGTGCCTCCACTACTTCGTGGATAATGGCGCGCAGTCGCTGTTCCAAGTGGTCCAATGGCTCGGAGCCCGGCACTCGGAATGAGCCGTCGTAGGCACTCTCAGGGAAATGGTACCCACTGTGTGTCTTGTGGATCTCGCGGGGTGAGTGGCCTTCCCAGTCTCCTAAGTTCCGTTCACGAAGCTCTTCCCGCTTTATGATGCGCAGGTGACGCTGTTCAGCGGTTGGCATAATCGTAGTGAGGCAGCGCGTAAGCGGAGAGGCATAAATGGCATCAATCCGCTCGTGGCTCAAGCGTTCTGTGAGACGCGCAATCTGTTCCTGCGCCTCGGGCGCCAAGGGAACTTCACCGCTACCGGCATAGCGATGTTCCTTATTCCACACGGTTTGCGCGTGCCGGACGAAAATAATGCGGGTACTAGCATTCATGGGTGACAAACGTATGCTAGCATGGAAGCCTGATCATCACCTAAGAACTGCCAATGTACACCCCTTCGCCCTCCATCCTTAAGCAATACGCCGATGTCTTGGTGAAGTTTGCGCTGAACAGCGGTGAGGGCGTGAAACCGGGCGAAGTAGTGTATGTCTCGGTGCCTGAATGCGCCAAACCTTTCTACGTCCCCCTTCGGACAAGCATCCTGGAAGTGGGTGCGTACCCCATCATGCAGTTCATCCCTGACGATGTGGCTGTGGCAGACATGTACCAGCAAATGAACGACGAGCAGATTACCTTCTTTGCAGACAAGTACTACCGGGGGATTGTGGACCAAATTGACCACTCCCTCATGATCTTGGCCGAGTTTGATAAATACGAACTAAAGGATGTCCCGCCGGACAAGCTTGTCCGTCGCCAGATGGCTATGAAGCCCTATCGTGAATGGCGCGAACAAAAGGAGCAGGCAGGGAAGTTTACCTGGACCCTGGCGCTATATGGAACGCCTGCCATGGCTAAAGAGGTGGGGCTTACAGAAGAAGAGTACTGGCAGCAAATCATCGCCGCTTGTTACTTGGACGATGCAGACCCTATTGGGCGATGGAAAGCCACACAGGAAGAGCTGGAGCGGGTGCGTGGCGCTTTGAATGACCTTCAAATAGAGAAGGTGCACATGGAAGGCCCCGACGTAGACCTTACCGTTGGGCTTGGTCCAGACCGGACCTGGTTGGGTGGGTCTGGAAGGAATATCCCCAGTTTTGAGTTGTTCATTTCTCCTGACTGGCGGAAAACGGAGGGTAAAATTACCTTCAATCAGCCGCTGTACACACATGGCCAGTGCATTAGGGGTATCTCACTCACTTTCAAAGACGGCCTTGTCACAGAAATGTCCGCCACAGAGGGGCAACCTTTCTTGGAAGAAATGATAAAGGTCGAAGGCGCTAACCGGATCGGTGAGTTTTCCCTTACCGACGGCCGCCTTTCCCGGATTACCAAGCCGATGGGTGAGACCCTCTTTGACGAAAACATGGGTGGCCCAGAAGGGAACACCCATGTTGCCATTGGCAGTGCATACAAAGATTCATACCCAGGCGACAGCTCCCATCTCACTAAAGAAGATTGGGATAGGCTAGGCTACAACGAGTCAGTTGTACATACGGATATCATCAGCACGGCACCTCGAAAAGTAACTGCTACGCTTCCTTCGGGTGAGAAGCGGGTGATTTACGAGGGAGGCAAGTTCCTTATCTAATCGCCAGGTAGACCAGAATTGCTGCGGCCAGCGCAAAGCGGTAGTAGGAAAAGGCCGCCAGCGAAGACGTGCGAAGGTAGGTGAGTAGGAACCTGATGCTGAAGTACCCTACGACACCTGCAGAAATAAGGCCGGCCATGTAGAAGAGAATGACATCGGCACTTGGCGGGTTTACGGCAAAATCCCCCGCTACGGTAACCATGCGCTTGCCAATGGCGGCAAGGGTAATGGGTACTGAGAGGAGAAAGCTGAACCGCGCTGCTTCTTCACGCGTAAGGCCAAGGAAAAGCCCTGTGGAGATAGTGGCACCTGAGCGGGAGACACCTGGGACAAAGGCAATGATCTGGGCAAGTCCAACGCCGTAGGCACGCGTGGCGCTCAAGGCCGTTGTACGGGGGTGGGTTGCTGCGTACTTCTCCGCCAAAAGCATGACGATACCAAAGAATACGAGCATGCCCGCTATGAGGGGTAGTGAGCGAAAGGTGGAAGCAATGAGGTGCTCTAAGAGGTAGCCAGTTGCGCCCACAATGATAGTCACGCTTAAGATCCACCAAGGGACTTTTTCAGCAATGGAAAGCGGCGCACCTTCTTTTGGTAGGCGCAGCCGACGGACGAGCGTGGCAAGGTCTTCGCGGAAAAACCAAATCAGGGCCAGTGTTGTCCCCAGGTTGGCGAACATGTCGAAAGAGAGGCCGTAAGTACGCTGGTCCAAGCCAAAGACGTGCTGCAAGACAACGAGGTGAGCTGTGGAGGAAACGGGCAGGAACTCGGTCAGTCCCTGTGCGCTCCCTAAGATGATAGCTTCCAGTACGGACGTGAATACCATGCGTACCTAGTCCTTCTCGGACGCTTCCTTAGCCTGGTGTTTTTTGTGACTGCGGTATTCCAGAACGGCGGGGATCGCAGAGAGCACTAGGATGGCGCCAATGATGTACAGAATGTAGTGGTCTAGGTTTGGAATAACTTTGCCCAAGAAATACCCAAGGAGCGTCACGCTGAATACCCAGCCCACACCTCCTACGATGTTGTAGGTGAGGAAGGTGCGGTAGCGCATGTTGCTCATCCCAGCCAGGATTGGCGCAAAGGTACGGGCAAAGGGAACGAAGCGGGCGAGGACAATAGTGCGTGCGCCGTACTTGGTGTAAAAGTTGTGAGCCCGTTGCAAGTTACTTTTCTTAAAGAACTTGGAGTCTGGCTTATTGAAGAGGTTTGGCCCGACGCGGCGGCCAAAGGCGTAACCGACTGAATCGCCGGTAATGGCGGCGATGGTCATCGTAATGAGGAGCAAGGGGAGGTTGAAGAGTTCCTGCGATGCCAAAAACCCTAAGGTAATGAGCAGGCTGTCACCGGGAAGGAAAAAACCAATCAGCACACCAGACTCGGCAAACACAATCCCAAAAAGGGCAACATACGCAATGACGGCGCTCGAGCTCTTCAGAAATTCAGTAATCGCATCGGTGAGGAATTCCATATGGCATTAGTGTAGCAGTATTTCTTCTACTTCAGTGAGGGTGGTTATTTTCATGAGTCGCTGGCGTAGTTCGCGCGCGCCCTCAAACCCTTTGGTGTAATCCATAAGATGCTTGCGCATGCGAATGAAGGCCTTGCCCTCCATTACTTTGTCCAGGTAATGGGCATGCTCCAGGGCAACTGCCATTTTTTCTTCAAAGGAAGCCTCGTAGCCGGTGAAGAGCCAAGGGTTGCCGTACGTGGCACGGCCAACCAGGATGCCATCTACTCCGTACTGCTTAACGCGCTCCTCAGCATCCTCAAGCGATTGGACATCACCATTTCCCAGTGCGAGCGTATCAGTTGTATGGATAATCGCGGCGGCACGCGCAATGGCATCCCAGTCGGCAAGGCCGGTGTAGAGTTGCTTGAGCGTACGGCCGTGAATAGTAATCGCGGCAGGCTCCTCTTCCAGGAGATGGCGTACCCACTCTTCAATGACGATGTCGGTAACGCCTACCCGTGTTTTGACTGAAACAGGCAGGATGCGGCGGTCACCAGAGGAAAGCCCGAGTGATGCCCGGCGTACCTCAACTGCCTGGGCAATGTTCTCTGGCACCCCAATTTCCAATAAGGATGCTCCCTCGGCCCATTGGCGAATTCCTTCGCGAGTGGAGCGGATAATGGCCTTAGCGCGCGGAGGATCAAGGATAAGAGAAGCACCAGCCCCGCGGTCTGCAATGTTCTTGGCAGGGCATCCCATATTAATATCGATACCATCAAAGCCCAGAGCGGCAGAAACGGCGCTCGCAATACGAAAAGCATCCGGGTCACTGCCAAAAAGCTGGGCGGCGATAGGGCGCTCAATAGGGTCGTAGAGGAAATCTACTAGCAGCCGTTCGGCACCTGCCCTAATGCCTTCGGCTGCGGTAAACTCCGTCATAATAATGTGTGGCTTCCCATACTTGGCCACGACAAAACGGTAGGCGGCGTCGGTGACGCCGTCCATGGGGGAGAGGCCAAAGATGGGACGGGGCAATGATTGCCAAAAACCAGTTTCCATTGGGGACAAGCTGCTGACGGTATATACTAATGAGAAGACGCAGGTAAAAGCTCACTATGGCTGACGAACCAACCAAGACCCCTGTTGCCGCTCCAGAACCATCCAACGCTACCGTAGACCGCCTCGTGCGGGCCGTGAATATGGCCTACAGCAGTCCGGGACGGCTCATGTGGCGCGGATTTTTATATGGGCTCATGACGGCTTTGGGAGCCACTATAGGAACAGCACTCTTTTTTACCATTCTTATCTGGTTCTTTCAACGCTTAGGGGGTATCGAGCTATTGAGGCCAGGTATTGAGAGCATCCAAGAAATCATTATTCCTGAGGAATTGCGCACATCTACTTCAAAAGACTCAGCCTCCGTTGAGGAGTTCCTGAAAAAGTACGACGCAACCAATACCCGATGAGTCAGACAATAATAATCTTTGGTGGGTCTGGCCACCTGGCCTTAACCCGCCTCATCCCTTCATTGGCCCGCTCTGAGCGCCTCCATAAGGCACGTGTCTTGTCTGTGGGAAGGACGCCATATACTACTGAGCAGTACAAGGCCAAGCTTCAGCGTGCTGCCGATGTCCCTGAAAGCCAATGGGAAACCCTTTTGGGTTCGTTGCAGTATGTAGAAGCTGACCATGCCGACCCAAATGGTTACAGCCATGTGGCTGAACTTGCGGGTGACGGTAGTCGGATCATTTACTGCGCCGTTCCACCCCAGGCCACCGAGCATGTCATTACTGCCATGGTGAATGCCGGGCTCCATAAGCGGGAAGATGGCCCCGTCCGTCTCATCCTGGAGAAACCGTTTGGTATGGATGGGAAGAGTGCCGCCTCCCTCATGCGCCAGCTCCACAAAGACCTGGACCCGGAAGATGTGTACCCTATTGACCACTACTTGGCTAAGGACACCGTCGCCAACCTCCTCACCTTCCGTTTTGCCAACGCGCTTTTTGAGCCGGTATGGAGCAAGGAGTATATCCGCGAAGTGCAGATAACCGCCGCTGAAACAGCAGGAGTAGAAGGGCGCCTCAGTGCGTATGTAGGGATTGGTGCTACACGCGACTTGTTGCAAAACCACTTACTTCAGCTCCTTGCCCTTTTAGCCATGGACGAGCCGGCGGGATGGAGTGCAGATGAGGTTGCTACGGCTAAGGAGAGCCTCCTGCGTAAGGTGGAGGCACGGCGCAAGCACACGGTCCTTGGGCAGTATGAAGGGGCGCCTGAAGAGCTGGGTACCACCGAAACATTTGCCGCTACCATCCTTAGTATTCCTTCTGCCCGCTGGCGAGGCGTGCCTTTCGCCATTCGCACTGGAAAGCACCTGGCTGCCGGCGTCACTGATGTAACGGTGCATTTCAAGCCATGCGCCTCAGCACTCTTTGGCACCAAGGGGCATGCCAATGTGCTTACATTCCGCATCCAGCCTGATGAGAGCATCTTCCTGAGTATGGCAATCCGTCAGCCAGAGAAGAATGAGGGGATGATCCCGGCGCGCATGACGTTCTGTTATCACGATTCTTTCCGCGGCAAACACAAAGATGCCTATGTTGAGGTCATCGAGGCGGCCTGCCGCGGGGATAGAAGTGTTGCCGTTACTGAGGGTATCCTTAAAGAGTCCTGGCGCATCTGGGAGGAAATGGACGTTGAGAAGCTCCCTGTATATAGGTATGCCAAAGGAAGTTGGGGACCAAAGGAAGCGGATGACCTTATTGAAGAAGAAGGAAGCAGCTGGATTGTGACAGAAGGTGACGTCTGTAATGGTGTTACACTTATGCGAGGGGACAAATGACACATCATTTTCAAAAAGTTCACGAAGCGGCCATTGCGCACCATAAACATGCGGTGCGGCATTTTCATAAGGGTCACAAACATGCCCGTAAGCTTTTGAAGCAGCACAAAGTTGTCATCCACAAGGTGCGCGAGCACTCCGTAAAAACAGCGGCACTTACCACCATCTCTGCAGGGATGCTGGCCACGCCTGCACTCCTGGCATCCCCACAGCAAGCTGGGGCCCATGGCGTTGGTTCAGACCCAGGAAGCGCACTTGAAGCAACGACCCGCTTTGCGCAAAACGACCCATTTGAAAAAGTAAGCGCATACGGCCCGAGTATTGCCGACGCTAACAAGCAGGCCATCTTTAAGGATAGGATCGCGAGAGTTGCTAGTGGTACGGGCCATGAGATGGGTATGGAAGAAGAAGCTGCTGTAGCCCAAGTAATCCAGGAAACTTTTGGCATTACTGCCCGGGCCGAACTGAGTGGCGTGCGCCTGAATCATCAGCGCGGCATCATTGCAGGTGAACAGCACCTGCCGCTCTATCCTGGCGATACCATCAACAACCACTTCAAGAATCCCATTACCGGCCAGGTGGCTGATCCCACTGCCAACCTTACTGGGATGGTTCCAGGGCTTCCTTCGTGGGGCTACTTTGCCAAGAGCAAAGCCGAAGTGACGAAGGAGCAGTACACTATCGAGCAATTTGGCATGGTAGTGCAGACCTTCAAATCCCGCGGTTGGGAGCAGAATACAAGCATGCAATATAAATTCTACAAATACCGCAAAATGATCATGATTAACCACACGACCGGAAAAGCTGTGGTGGGTGCCGTAGTGGATGCAGGACC
>DATHWI010000046.1 GCA_035460805.1 Verrucomicrobiia bacterium
ATCATGGACTAGGAATTCAATATCGGCCCGGTCTTTATCTGTAATACTGGAGCGGTTCATGTGAGTCTCTGGCACATTCACACTCTTCCGTTCTTTGAGGATGCCACCGTTAATGAGGCAGGCGGTAATGCGGTGCCCATCCACAGCAGTGACCTCGCCCTCAAGCGCACCATCCACAAAGGTAATAGGCTCACCTATTTTTACCTCATTGTGGAGATGATCATCATTAATTGGGATGTCATTTTCTCCAAGCTCGCCGCCATTGGTCACAAAGGTGTATGTTTGGCCGCCAATGATAGGGATATGACCGTTAGGAAGTCGTCCAATACGGATATTGGTACCCTGAATGTCGGCCTGGATTTGGACATTTGTCCCCAGCTCCTCATTGATTTCCCGGATCCAGGCTACGCGCTGGCGGTACTCATCGTATTGTGCGTGGGCAAAGTTGTTGCGGAGAATGCAGGCGCCGGCTTTGACGAGTTCCCGCAAGGTGTCTTTGTTGTCACAGGTAGGACCGATGGTGACAATAAACTTGGTACGGAGATCTGAAATGAAGTGGTTGGAGGCCATAACTAGAGGGTTCGTATATATCTTACTAGTTTACCACTGGGGGAGAAAAACACCTCGCCAGGTTATGGCGAGGTTTATGGATTGTGTGAGTAAATGCGCTACCAGCGCCCTGCCCAGAACTTCTCGGCTGCTTTTTGGTGCTTTGCAGCCCGAGCCGCGAGTTTCTTGAGATACCTGCCACTTGCGCGTGGCTTTCTCTTCTTCCTTGCCATATTCACCAACCTCCCTGCCCAGTGGCATGTGGGACTATCATAGCCAGTTTTGCTAGGAAAAACTACTGGCATGCCATACCTATATTGTTTAGTGCAGGGTAAACTGATACGGTCTCCCATGATATCCCAAGGATAAAGATGCTTACCAACTTACAAGAATTCCCCGAAATCCCCGGCTTGTTCCGAGGTGAAATCATTGGCAACCGTGTAGGGGGCTTTGATCCCCGTGGCACATTTTACGACGCGTTCATCCAATCGGAGTTCCGTGAGATTGCCGGAAAGGAGCTGCTTACACAGCAAATGAATTTTGTCATCAATAACCTGGGAGCCATTCGTGGCTTCCATGCCGAGAATTGGGACAAGCTGGTTTGTGCGGCAAACGGGCGGATGCAGGTGGCGTATGTAGATTGCCGGGACCACGAACACTTTGGGAACGTGGTCACCTTTTCTGTCGATGTCCCCAGTGTCATATTTGTCCCGGCGGGTGTGGCTAATTCCTACCTCGCCCTGACTGACCAGTTGGTCTACATTTATCAGGCAACATCGGAATGGAACGCCGACGCGCCCTATCCCTTGTTCAATCTCTACGACCCGGAGCTGCAGGTGCCGTGGGATACAACGTACCCACACATCCTCAGCGACAAGGACAAGACTCACCCACCGCTTCGAGGAGCATTCCCGGAGGCGTGGCAAGCATGGCGCGGAGGTGCCAAAGAATGATCGTTATTATAGGCGCGGGCTTCATTGGTTCGTTCCTGGGGGAATACTTTGGTGACCGCGCCGTCTTCCTAGAAGGTCGGTACAATTCACTGGAAACGTTGGAGCAGGCTCTGGCTCCCCTTAACCCTACCGTGGTCATAAATTGTGCGGTAAAGGGGAATCCCAAGAGCATTGAGGCTCTGGAAGAAGGAAGTGCGGACTGGAAAGAACATGTCCAAGTGAATGTGGTGCTTCCCGAGTGGCTAGCGCTGCTGGGCAAAAAGCTTGGTTTCAGGTTGGTGCATCTTTCCACGCTCATGTTCCTTGACTGGAAGGGTGAGGCAAGTGCGGGTGGCTTTCAGGAAGATTCAGTCCCTGAAATTACCTCCCGGACTTCTAAGTACGCCAAGATGAAGTGGCAGGCGGAGCAGCGGTTGGTGGGATCCGACGCTATTATTGCCCGTATCCACCTCCCGTTCACCTGGGCGAATAACCCCCGGAATCTCTTCTCCCGTCTGCCTGGGTTCGGCGTCTTTGTGGAGGATGCCTCTTCCATGACCTGCTTGGACGATTTTGCAGAAGCCTTAGATGGCGTGTTGGAGCGGGAGAGGGTAACTGGTGTTATCCACTTTGTGAACGAGGGGGCCATGTCCTTTCATGACATTGCGGCTCACATGCAGAGCCAAGGGCTTATACCGGAAGGCCAGGTGCTCCCGTCCATTAGTTTGGCGGAGCTGAACCAGGTTCCTGGTGCGGTATACCAGCCGCAGGTTATTGCGCAAAGTGCAGTGCTATCCGGGCTTTTCCTGGAAATGCCACCTCTCCAGGAATCAGTCCTGGGCACGCTCCATATCATGAGTATGAAGTTGTGAATCAAAAAACCCCGCAGTCGCGGGGTTTTTCTTTTTTTGAGTCAGGAGGATCTCTTTCGTGGAGAAAACCATTGAGAAATTCGTAAGAATTTCGAGTGTGTTTTCGAACGAAAGAGTATTCTCTTTACATGCCGGCAACAATTGCCCCAACAATGAGGAACTGTACCAATGTGTACCCGTTGTTAATCATAAAGAGCCGTGGGCTTTCTTCTGCAAACATCATCCGGGAGAGGCCAACGGTGGCCACGAAGCCAATCCATGCCCAGAGGCCAACTTGGAGGCCAAGCACCCAAGTGTCGGCACCAGCATATACGGCAAAGTGCCGCATGACGTACGCGGTTAGTGCAGAGGCAATAACCATTACAAGGTAGCCAGGGCCAGGGCTTTTTATGTCATCCATCTTTTTGCCAAGCTCCTTCATCCACATTGCTCCAAATACCTGTGGCGTATACCAAATGAACCCAAGAACCATGCTTGCAACCACCGCGGCCAAAATGGCCATGTAGTTAACTTCCACGCTTCCCATAGCAAAATACTTAGTAGTAGCTACTTTTAGGCTACGCCTCCCCAAGCGAAATAAAAAGTGTCAGTCCGTTTGGACTGACACAGTTACCGGCGCACCGAGAGGTGAGCGGCCAAGAAGCGGATGAACCCGTCCGGGTTCTCGATATTCTCTTTGTAGAAGATTGCCAGTTCCACTACATGGGGCGATGCCCATTTGTAGTGAAGCATGTCCACTTGGGGATGGGCCTTCACAAAGGTGAGAAGCCCGTTGAGGAGGATGGGAGGTAGCGTGAGGCGCTCTTGAATTCCTTCTTGCTCCCCGCTAAATACCGAGCCCTTAATGAGGCTGGCCGATTCCTCCCTCCTGAATGTGGAGGCGAGTTGGTTGATGAGCAGGATACTCATACGAAGTCGGTACTCACCGGTGCGGGTAAGTACGATGGGGCTGTCGGTCATAACCTCATAGAAGAGGTAGGTCTTTTCGCTTTGCGCGATATCCCCCTTGTCACCGAGGAGAATACCAAACGCGCGAGAACGCTCAGACTGACGGAGAAGGGCACAGGCCCGCTCTTCTTTCGTTTTGTTAAGTGGTTTGTTCCACTCGACATCTCCAACGCCATGGATTTTTGCCATTTGTATTTCTCACCCGTTTTTTCCTAGCTGTACGCCAGATTTCTGACATTAGCAGGCTTATTTCCTATTGTATACCGAGAAATAAAAAAGACCGGCAGGTGAGTGCCAGTCTTTTTTGGGTTAGTACCCTGGCGTATTGGTAGGGGACTGGTTGTACGGTGCAGGAGCAGGCGCGTACGCAGGTGCTGGTGCAGCTTGTGCGGCAGGCATGTACGGCATGGCTGGGGCAGGTGCAGCAACAGGAACTTGCTGAACTGGTGGGGTCCACTGGTGCGCCGGAGGCGTGGAAACTGGGGCAGGCGCAGGGGCTGGCATGGGTGCCGGAGCTTGTGCAACAGGCGCCGCAGGGGCTGGCTCATCCTTCTCTAGGGCACTGCCATTCATGATCTGCTGCTGCATCTCATGTTCAAAGGCGGAGGCCTGGCCTTCAATGGCGCTAAGTTCAGCGTTTAGTTGAGTGGTGGCTGCCTCAACATTTGCCACATGTTTGTCATGGGCATCGGTAGCTTCAGAGATAAACGTTTCGAGTGCAGGAAGGGTTTGTTCCAGGGCGTCTAGTTCGGCAACTGCTTCCTCTTCAGTGAGCTCGTCTACAGGGGTTTGGGTGATATCAGACATGGTGGGATATTAAATTGTTTGACTTACCATTTCTGGAACTTGCCCAATAGCCTCTGATTCAGTCTCTTCGACTGGCTGTTCAGCCATAGCATTCTGGCGGCCACGGCCAATCCGTTCACGGAGACGCTCGGCACGTTCAGTGAGTTTGTTATGGGTGCTGAGTGCCTCTTGAAGGGCAGCGGAAACTGTACTCTCCATGGTCGCTTCAACGTTCTGCCAGTTCCTCATTGCTTCGTTCGAAAGCTCAAAGTTGCCAGACTGTGCGGCTAAGGCGAGGTTCCTAGACGCGTTCTCACGGATTGCATTTGCCATGGTGCCATTCATAATCGCTTCAATGCGATCGTTCAGGGCATCTATTGCAGGGTTGAATTTGCCATCAATCTTTCTGTCAGCCTGGCCACGCTTAAAGGTGTCCCAGCCTTCGTTGATAGTGTTGGAGGCAGCGTTGTAGCTTTCACCAACTTTCTGACCAGCACGGTTCACGGCTTCTGAGGTGGCGGTGGCGAACTCTTTGCCTTTGGTCTTGATAGTTTCCTTGGCTTGTACGCTCAGACGTTCGGTTTTCCCAATAGAGCGGTAGGCAAACTTCTCAAGGCGTCCTGGCATTTGCTTCACCGATTCCATGCCAGACTTGGCACGCTCACCCATCCGCTTGAAAAAGCCACCAACGGCTTCTTTGCCAGAATTGATGCGCTCACGGGCGTTGCTCATTTTTTCTTGGGACCAATTCCTTAGGCCTTCTTTTTGGCGATCACCAAAGCTCTTTGTTTCCGCTACGCGCCTACCTACTGCAACTGCGCCTTTAATGAGGGCGCCTTCAACGCCACCTTTTGCATCAGCTACCTTTGTTGCGACTGCGTACCCCGCCTCTCGGATTGGTTTGGCAACTTGTTGCGCGCGTTCTCGGCCGCGCTCTTCATCAATCTCGCGCTGTGTTTGGGCAAGAGGTGCCGCCGCAGGCGCTTCCTGCGTAGGAGAGGGAGTTACCCCGCTCTGTTCGAATTGGTTCATGGTTCTGGGATTCAAAAGTATTTCCTCTAGTTTATTCCTTGTTGGGGATACTTAACAAGTTTTAGCTATAAAAGGGGGAAATAAAAAAAGAAGCGAGACGTCTTTGTCTCGCTTCGGGTTTGGCTAGTTTAGCTAGCAGTCGCTCTCCTTGTCGAGGAAGGTAAGGACAATCGGGACCTTGGCATCTCCCTCATCCCAAGCAACGTGGGCGACGGCGCCCTCACTGTTTATCTTGAGATAGCGAACGATGTAGCAGGGTGTGACCTGTGGCTGGGCAAGGTAGAGGAACACGGACTCGCTCCCATCTTCCTCAGCAACGAACGACCCGCCCGAGACTGAGCCAAAGAAGCTTTTGACTTTCTGGTCGTCCTTTCTCCCGTCCCAGTCGTGGTTGGGGAAATCGACGACAAACGTCGTGGTAAGGAGGGTGTAGAGCGTTGTGCTCGTCCCTAGGACTTTACGGAGAAGCTCGTCAATCTTGTTTCCCATATTTGTTCACCCGAAGGTAAGCTGGACTGTACCAGAATTAGGAGAAATGTCAACGAGTAATGGCTCTAGAAAAGCAAAATCCTCGGCGGTTGCCGAGGAAGTTGAAGGGTTGCTTAGTAGCGGATGAAGCCCTGCCGGTTGTGCGTCGTGTAGTACGCATTATACGGCAGTGACTTGGGAAGCTTGTTGCCGTTGATGGCATCAATCCATCCGCACATAATCCAGTTGTTCCCGCCGCCGCTCTCCATCATGAGTCCGTGGACGCTCACTTCCAGTGAGTCGATCTTTTCGGGAGATTGGACCCGGAGCGTAACGTGCTTAGAGCCGTCTCCTGCACCGCAGACGGTCCAAAGGGTGAACTTATCGGGACCGGCAGCAATGTTTCGTTGGGTAGCGGTTGCGGGGATATCGAATTTGAACATATGGTGTTCTCCAAGGTACGCACTAGTTAAGGGGTAGTGTTCACACCGTCGCCCTTGCGGGCCACCTGCCATACGGTCAGGAATTATGCTGCGAATAGTAGCACGGAAAGCCTAAAATGTCAATGAGTAATAGGCTCTAGTAAAGAAAAGAGGCACCCCCGATGGGGTGCCTCGTAACGAGACTTGAACGATTACTGATCGTTATCTTCGTCTTCCACTGTTTCGGGTTCAGCCGCGACGCTCACCACGGTGGGCGAGAGGGGGGCCAAAACCTGGGGCGGTGTGGCTTCGCCCTTTAGTGACTGCTCCGCAGCCATGGCAGCGTTGGCGGCCAGGATCTGCTGCATGATATCCGTGCCGCCATTGGCGGACATGGGGACCATGAGAACAGTGTTCTTGGAGTTGGCGCCGATCGCGTGCATGGTGTCGTAGTACTGGGTGGTTGTCACCAGCGCCATGACCTCGTGCGGGCTTGTACCGGGGACGGCGTTCGAGAAGTCGACCACAGCCTCTTTGAGGCCAAGTACGATTTCCCTGCGCTGTCCTGCGATGCCTTTACCTTGAAGGACCTTACTCTCGGCTTCCGCTTCCGCTGCTTTGATCTGTAGGATCTTGGCAGCTTCACCGTTTTCCGTAGCAGCTTCTCGGTTCCGTCGTGCGGCAACGATGTTATTCATTGCCTTCATGACCTCTTCGTCAGGGATGATGTCCGTGACGAGGGTTTGCACGATTTCGAAGCCGAAAGGCCCCATGCTTTCGTTGAGCTCTGCGCGAGCTGCATCGGCGATCTCAGTCTTTGACTGGAGCGCCTTGCTTAGTTCCAGGTGAGGAACTTTGCCACGCACAGCATCGGAAACGTAGGCCTTGATCTGCTCTTCCGGGTCGTTCAGCTTGTAGTACGCGTCCTTGACCCTTTCCGGGAGGACCATGAACTGAACGGCCAGTGCGATCTCGATGAAGACATTGTCCGAAGACGTCGTCTCCACCTCGACGGTGAGCTGTTGGATGCGCAGGCTTTGGACGCTTGCGACACCCTCGATGAAGGGGATCTTGAAGTTCAGGCCAGCATTCGCCAAGCGGGTGAACTTGCCGAACCGCTCGACGATGCCGACATGCTGTTGCTCCACCGTGAAGAAGGAGCTAAAGAGCGCGGCGATCACCGCCAGGACGATAATTCCAAGGAAGATCCAGTATAAAACCGGGGTACCTTGCTGTTGTGCTGCTTGTTCTGTAACTGAAAAATCCAAACTTGTTTCTCCAAAGTCCAACGTGGTGCAGGGGCCTGCACAGCTCCACTTAAGTGGAAGCGCAATCCTACCATAAAAGTAGGGAAATGTCAATGAGTAGTAGGCTCTGGAATAGAAAAAGGCTGCCCGTTGTGGACAGCCTTGAAGTGCAACCTACCTGCCGATCAGTGCGGGAACATGCTCCTTGTGAATGAGGATCGTCTCGTACTTCCTCTCCTGAGTATCCTCAATAAAGAGGGGATCCAGGACTTGGAAGCCGTCTTCGGTGAGAACAACCTCCTGAAAGCCCATAGCGTGGGAGATGCCTATCATTGGGCAGTAATCCCATGGGGTTTGAGGCCGGCCCATGCGGACCAGCGCGCCAATCTCGCCTTTCCAAAGCCGCGCCGCATCAATGCCGATGCTTCCGCCGGAGACTTCCATGTGCTTGAAGATGCCTCCGTACTTTGTGCCCTTTGCCAGCTTCTGCATCCGCTCAGAGAAAGCCGAAGGCTCGTCGCGGAGGGAAACCACGACCTCGCTGAGTGATCGCGATGGTATGACGAGCCGTTCCGAGTCGTTAAACTCACTGATGCGCCGTACGGAATCGGATCCCGGCCTGAAGCCGTAGATTTCCTGAGTCATGACATCGCCCACATAAGCGGCAATGACTTTGCCATTGCGGACGAGTGACAGCATCGTGCCAATGGCATGGGACTGTCGCCGGATGTAGGCCTTGGTGCCATCCAAGGGGTCAACGGTGAAAAAGGTGTTCTCACCAGGCACTTGGCAGGCCACCTTCAAGTCGTCTTCCTCGGCCACGATGCCAAAAGTGGGGAAGCACTCCTTGAGGAGTTTGGTGTAGACCTGTTGCGCGGCCTTGTCGGCCGTGGTGACAAAATCCTGCTGGTCAGTGAGGCTGGCCTTCTCGGTGGCCTCAAATGTCCACATTTCCTTGCGGATGGTAAAGATGGCACGCCGTACCAACTCCTTCATGACGATGCCTGCGGCGTGCTCGTTCATGAGCATGCCGGGGAATACTGACGTATTGTTCAAGTTCCTTCTCCTTTGGGCTGACACTAGCACTTTTTATTATCAATTAATAGGCTTTAGGAGCCAAATAGACATAAAAACACCCCAGCTTGGCTGAGGTGTTGGAGTGTGTCAGTTCAGGGTTACATGACTCAGGAAGGCCTGCGTTGCTTCGCATTCTGCCGGTGTTGGCTCGCCGTAGAGGTAAGCACCAATACGATACGTGAAGCGGTACTCAACAGGGGAAGGTGGCGCGGGGACAAGTTCCCCATCCTTTGTGAGGATGGGAATGTCTGATTCGCGATACCCTTTGTCCCCGTACTGAAGAAATATGCACACGTCCTCGAGTGGCTTCCCAAGCTGTTTGCTTAGTGCCTGCGCTAGCTCCCGGGTTGCCCACGGGTTATCCCGGAGACTCTCCAAGCCTTCAGGTTTGAAGGGGTCTCCTGGGAGTGTGCACGAAGTAATCATGCTCACCCCTTCTACGGGGTAGTAGAAGTCCCGGCCCTCCAGCCTCTCAATAATCGTCTTCGTGACGGGGTTGCATCGTTTAAGGTGCTGAACCGCCTCGTAGTCTGTCATATCAAAGAACTCGGGGGGAAGTTCATCGGCGAGGTAGGCCTCGTCCAGGGCAAGAACCAGAGGCGTTTGTACGCCCCGGTTCAGTTCGCCGTCGACGTATGCGTACGTAGCACTTCGGCAGCGTTGGTACCCAAGGAGATGGGGGATGCCATCCTCATGGAGAACCACTTTGCCTTCGTGCCAACGGAGTGCCCGGACGTATGCTTCAGGGCTGTATTCAATGGAACCTGAGGCGTACCAGCGGTTGCCAAAGAAGTCCTGCTCCCAGCCTGGTTCAAAGATTCCCATGCTGTCGCTGTAGCGCTTCACATTGTCTAACGAGTCCAGATCAATGCCGCCGGCGGTTAAGTAGCCTCCAGGGTAGCTCTTGTTTTGGATGTTGGCACAAATCGCTGCGCGGTCGTAACCTTGCCGTTCCAGTTCGTCACCCAGCGGTGAATCCATGATGATGTTGGTAGTCCGGCCTTCATGACCAAATCCCAACATGAGGTACATGTACTTGTCGGCCAAGTGTCGTCCAGGCGGTGTGCCCACATCATGTAGCTGAAGGGAAACGGGTAGTTCCGGGCAGAGTTCCCGAAAAGCCGGTTCGTTAATGATGGCTACCATTCCCAGGTGCTTGGACCCAAAGAGGTGTTCCGCCGTCATGCAGGGAGTGCCAGCCCTTAGGAATTGGGCAAATGTAGAGCTCTGCGAGATAAACTCTGTCCTTCGGAATTCGGGCGTAGCCATGATCCGACGGTCATTTTCTGAATGATGAACTTGTCTGTACAGCCGATCACGTCGGACGAGTACAAACGTTTCTCGGAAGTAGTTATTGTATCCTGTCCAATCTGTAAAAGGTCGAGGCGGGGGCATCTGCTCCTCCAAGCCACAAGGGCGAACTTTCGAAGTCTGGAAGCAGAATATCAGAAAGATAAAGAAAGTGGCTATGAAAAACAAAAACCCTCTCCTGAGCTTGTGTTCACGGGTGGGGTTTAAGATGTCTGTTGCAAGTTACTACAAACTATTAGTTATTCAATTGCATGGCCCATTAATGCTAGCGAATACCTGCTAAAATAGAAGAATACAATATATAGGCACCTTCAAGAGTCTGCATGCATAACGCTCATTCTGTTTCAGATAACGTAGCTCCCCGTGTTTGGAGCGCCAGGCTGGTGGATTGGTTTTTTAAGAACACCCAAGTCGTACTGCTCTTTGCGATTGCTTTGATTGTAGGGGGTGTTTTTTCGTTAATGAGCCTTCGCTCAGAGGGATTTCCAGCTCCGCAAATTAAAATTGCGGTTATTACTAACTTGTACCGTGGCGCAAGCCCGCAGGAAGTAGAAACACAGGTTGTAAAGCCCATAGAGAATGCGGTCTCAGGCATTGCAGGAGTGAACGACGTAAGTTCCACAGCCGCAAACAGCTTTGGAAATATTGTTGTAACTTTTGATGCAAGCGCAGACTTTACCGGTGCTTTATCTGAAATACGTAACAAGGTTCAAAGCTTGTCACTTCCTCAAGATGCTGACAAACCAGAAATTACGGTACCAAGTTTTGGTGGAAGCATTTCTTACTACGCAGTAAGTGGTGATGTCACCAATGTCGCCGATCTTAGAAAGCAAGGGGACTTTGTAAAAAGAGAACTGGAAACCGTGAAGGGCGTGAAGGAGTTCCGCATTCTCCAGAAGATCAACGATAAGGTCCTTGTAAGTTGGATGCCCGACCAGGTTACCCGCTTTGGTTTAACGCCAAGTGGCATAAGTCAGGC
>DATHWI010000047.1 GCA_035460805.1 Verrucomicrobiia bacterium
TGTGGCGGCCACTATGCCGGCATCCCTTCACGAGAGGCCTCCCTGAGGCCTCTTGATTTATATAAGAGAGGCAGGGATAACGCTCAAGCCTTCGGCTCTCGCTAACTTCGCTTTCCGCTACGCTCCATATGGTATTGGCGAAGTCGAACCTAGGAACCAAATCCCACACCTCGACGTTAAAAAGAAATACACCCCAATGGGGTGTATTTCTTTTTTGGCGGAGAGGCAGGGATTCGAACCCTGGATACGGTTACCCGTATAACGGATTTCGAGGCCGCCGCTTTCGACCACTCAGCCACCTCTCCGAGTGAGGACATAATAATGTGCTCGCGTATTGTCTATTGTATACCAGACTTAGACCTGAAGAAGTAGGCTTTACGCTACAGGTATTTCTGTGTATATTCGCGGGGTAGGGCCTGGCAATCTTGATGGGAAACAAACGGACGTGTCTGTCCACACCATCAAGCCCAGGTTTAGGGATCCAAGGGGAGCGCATCGCGCTCCCTCTTTTTATTTACTTTTCTTCCGCACCGTCACCGTCACGCCGGCTTTTGTATTGGTAGAAGTCTGCTCCTTGATCTGATCCATTACCCGCGGGGAGCGTGGCTTGTGCTCAGGGTGTTCGGCATCAGCTTCCTTAAGGGCAGCATCCACACCGGTGATGGCGTATTTCTCTTTGTTCACATAGAACTGCTGAACAACCTGGAAAGCGGTGCTTACTACCCAGTAGAGGGCGACACCAGCTGGGAAACTCAAGGCAAAAAGCAGGGTGGTCGCAGGCAGGAAGTACTGCATGATCTTCTGCGTCATCGCATTTGGATCAGGAGTACCATCTGGGTTAGGTGCCACTGGGGTAGCCGGCATCATAAGCCTGGCTTGGACGTACTGCATGAGTGCAGCAAGGACCGGCAGTACGTATGTCTTGTCCGGGGCAATCAGGTTGATGCCAAAGAAGTTGTTGTTAATGAACTCTGGACGAGGCAACCAGGCGTACAAGTGTGGGTTGTCTGGGGTCAGTCCAAACCGGATTGAGTAGTAGAGGGTAATAAGAACAGGGATCTGGATAAGGAGCGTAATGCAGTTCCCGAATGGGTTGATGTCGTTCTTCTTATAGAGCTCCATCTGCGCCATGGCAAAGCCCTGCTTGTCATCGCCATATTCCTGCTTAAGCTCGGCAGCCAATGGGGCAATCTGCTGCATTTTCCGCTGCGTCTGTGCCGCTTTCTTGGAGGGGATGAGGAGGATGAAGCGCACCAAAAGGGTCAGTAGCACAATTCCTACTGCCGCATAATGACCAGGGACTGCCCAAATAATGAGCGTCAGCAGGTTAATGAGCGGGTAGTAGATGAGAACGCGGAGAATTTCGAGCATGGGGACGGGTTAGGGAAGGGGGTCGTGACCGCCCCGGTTCCATGGATTACAGCGGATTATCCGCCAGAGAGCAAGAATACCACCCTTTAGGATACCGTAGCGTTCGATTGCTTGGTAGCCGTATTCACTGCAGGAAGGGGTAAACCTACAGTAGCCCAGGGGGTACTGGGACTTACGCGGGCTGTGGTCTGGCGACCATACCTGCTGGTACCAACGGATGAGTGCTAGCGCGACAGTACGCGGAGACATGAGGAAAGGCTGTCACGGATAGATTGGTAGGATAGGTCTACACTGCCAGTATGCGCTTTCACCACCAGGTTCCCCTGAGGAAGGGTGCATTCTTTCAACGCAGCCCTAATGCGGCGCTTTACAACATTCCGCTCTACGGCCAATTTGGAAACTTTTTTATCAACAATTACTGCTACCCTATGGCCATCCTTAACGGTTGGGAAGAGGTAGCAGGTAAGTGGACCGTGGGAACGGCGTGAGCCGCGACGGAATACTGTGAGGATATCGTGCGAGCGACGAAGCCGGCTCGAGCGAGGGAACATCTAGTACTTTTTGGTGGAATCAGAAACGGTAAGGCTCTTGCGACCCTTTGCCCGACGGCTTTTAATCACGTCGATAGCCTTCTTCATACGAGCACGGAAACCATGCTTGCGAAGACGCTTCCGTTTATTGAGCGTTCGATCTACGTACATTTGGAGAACTTTCAGTAAGTATACCGAAATACTGTACCTGATTTTAATCTATTGAGCAAGAGAAAAGCACAAGGTAAAAGGCCCACCACGGAGATGGACCTTGGAGCGCGCATGCGGTACGCGTTTCAGACACCTTCCTTATACATTAGACATTGGGGGAAATGCAACAAAATGTGGAAAACTCTATACAGTTGTGGATAACTTAGATAGTCTGATTTACGCAGGGCAAGCAGCCCTATTTTCTACGCCCAAACAAACACCGAAGTGACCGAGGAAAAGAACACTTTAATCTGGAAAACGATAATGAAGGAGATGAAGTCCGCCTTCAACCCTGCGTTGCAGCAGGTCATCTCCAAAAGTTGCTCTTTGCGCTCTATTTCTGATGGGGTAGCCGATATATCTGTGGATAACACGGTAACTGGAAAACTAATCCGGAAGTATGCTTTTGAGAGCATGACGGAACACCTTACCGCGGCTTCAGGGGAACCTGTACGTGAGCTTATTTTCACCGTTGTTGCGCCTAGTAAAGAGGCGAAGAAAAACCAGTCTACCCACATGGAGAGTGCAGAGCCTAAGAAGCAAGAGCTTTTTACTTCTCACCGGGGAACTATAGAGCCTGATGGACGGGTGACATCCAACCTAAACCCTAAGTACACCTTTGCCAACTTCATTGTAGGTAAGCGAAACCAAGTAGCTCATGCCGCAGCTATTGCGGTAGCTGAAACACCGGGCAGTGTTTACAACCCACTCTACCTTTATGGGGGAGTAGGCCTTGGGAAAACCCACCTCATGCAGGCAATTGGGAACTATGTTCTCCAGAACGACCCTTCCAAGAAAGTTCTCTACATTACCTCTGAGACTTTCATGAATGAGTTTGTGGCAAGTATCCGTGGTGGTGCTGGTAAGGATGATTTCAAGAAGAAATACCGCAATGTAGATGTCCTTCTTGTGGATGACATTCAGTTCCTTGCAGGTAAAGACGGTACACAGGAAGAGTTCTTTCACACCTTCAATGCACTCCATCAAACAAACCGGCAGATTATCATCACGTCCGACCAGCCCCCAGTAGCCCTCAAAGACCTCGAGGAACGCCTTTCTAGCCGCTTTAGCATGGGAATGGTAGCAAACATGCAGCTGCCGGAATTGGAGACGCGCCAGGCCATCCTAATGTCCAAAGCGCAGGAGCGCGGCATCTTCCTACCCCCAGACGCACTGGAATACATCGCCAACTCAATTGAGACCAACATCCGTGAGTTAGAGGGTGCCCTTTCACGGGTTGTCCTAGAGATTCATGCTACTGGCAAGCGCAACCCAAGCCTTACCGATGTAAAAGAAGCGTTGCGTGGCATGGTTGGGGAGCCAAGGGTTCAGAAGAAAAGCATTGTTCAAGAGTGGATGGAGCTGGTGTGCGACTTCTACCAGATTGATAAAGAAGATATTACTGGGCCACGCCGTCAACAAGAGTTTGTCCGGCCTCGCCAAATCCTCATGTACATCATGAAATATGAGGT
>DATHWI010000048.1 GCA_035460805.1 Verrucomicrobiia bacterium
CCAATCGCCACGAACCGTCGTGCACCCATGCCCGCCCCCTTGGCCATCTGGACGGCAGCATTGCCCCCCACAGCTTCGGCCTTGAGCGAGGTGAGCCCCGGTAGCGCGAGCGTGGCACCGAGGGACTGGAGAATAAAACGACGACGATTCATGAAGGTTCAGTGGGCGGGGCCTTGAGTAATCGCCCGGACATTGCGATTCTTTGCAAGAAAGTCGCTCCCAAGGGGAGTGAGGCAGGCCGGATTCCACCTAGCTACAGAGATCGTCAGAACTCCTCCTCAACTCCACATTTCGACCTGGGTTGACGAAGGGATCAGATCAGGCTGCCAATGCGAAGCGTAATCCCGTGGACTGCAAACTTCCCCCGATTAGCGGCAGCCAAGATACCCTCACCTCACCCACCATGCCTAGCGCACCCCCAATCCCCACTTCCCCGCAAACGGAACTGCTCCGCGCCGCCTACGCCGCCTTCAATGCGCGGGACATCGCCGCTGCCGTTTCCCTCATGACACCAGACGTGACCTGGCCGCGAGCGTTCAAGGGTGGCTTTGTCCGCGGACCTGAGGAAGTCGGTGCTTACTGGCAAGAACAGTGGAGTGAGATCGATCCAAAAGTGGAGCCGCTGGCATTCTATCCAGACGAAGACGACCGTATCCTGGTCGAGGTGCATCAGGTGGTTCGCGACCTCGCAGGCACCGTTCTTGCCGATGAGCGGGTGGGCCATCGCTTCACCCTTGAGAGTGGATTGATTCAAGGCATGGAGGTCTGCTCTCTCCCATTGGCTCCCGCTGTCTAGGAAGCAAAGGCGCAGACAAGTACAGGGAAACTACAGGGCCTGATCGACTTCAAAGGAGCGTTTTGCAGTATAAGAACTCTGTTGAGGGACACATGCCAACTCGCGTAAAGGGCACCTCCGGAAACCTCAGAAGGGCCGAAGGTCCGCCCAATACCAGCCGGGGTCGAAGGCCCCGGTATCCGTCAGGAAAGGGATGGAGGGCTGAAAGTCCGTCCTATCAAGTTATTCCAGACCTCGCAACACCCCTGTTTTCTTCAAAGGGATAGTTTCCGGGAGTGCCCTAAACACACCGAACATCCGCTTCAATCCTAAAGTGAAGTGCGGCATTGGGCACTTCACTACCTTCTGTCCCAGGCAGTGTAGTCCTCGTCGCTCATGTTTTTTATGTCCCAGTCAAATATGGGCTTCAATGCATGCTTCAGCCCCTCGAAATCCATGGCGGTTGTCAATTTGGCACGAATCTCATCAAAAGCCGGCATGGAAGCGTAGGACGATTCCTCAGTGAACTCCGCAACCAGAAGCTTCTGGATGTCGTCAAATGCCTTGTGACCACTCTCTCGAATTCTCAGATCAGCGGTGCCAATGCGATATCGTCGCTCCCATTGGGGCCGGAAAACCCCTTCCACTGGCCTTTGGTTAGCCGCCTCCTCAACAACAAAAATCTTCCCTTCAAAATCAATGATCTGCATCTCCTGATACCACCCTCCCTTGATCCACTCCCACATTTGGTACTGCACAAATCGGGTTGAGGCCATGAGATGACACACTCCCCACTTTGTGACAACAATAGCAGGGAAGACAATCTCCCTTAGGGGAACACTTTGAGTGACAGGCATTTGGAGCTACCGCTTCTCCTTTCGAGGATATTTAGGACCCAGGAACTCGATGTCATGTTCGACAAAAATCGAGTACACACTAAAGGTGAACTCCCTGGAGTCTTCGAATGG
>DATHWI010000049.1 GCA_035460805.1 Verrucomicrobiia bacterium
AAAGCGGTGCGACAGGATTATCAATATATTGGACGGTGTCGTTAAGGAGGACCATGCTTGATAACATCCGCAGTGCCTTTGCTTCCATTTGGGGTAATAAGGTCCGCAGCCTCCTCACCATGCTAGGTGTGGTTATTGGCGTTACTTCTGTGACAACCCTGGTAGCCATGGGCCAAGGGTTGAAAAATGATGTTGCCTCCCTAGTGGATGGTTTGGGGACAAACATTGTAGCCGTGACAGCTGGCAAGATTGATACGTCAGGCGGCCAGCAGGCCAACCCAGCTGCGTTTATCTCTGGCGATGTGTTGACCCGCGCCGACGTTGAGGGGATCCGTAAGTTGGAGGGCGTGGCATCGGTGGCCCCACTTGGCCTTATTCCTGGTTCGGTAAAAGTAGGAGAAAAGGCCGCCGCTCCAACCATTGCTGGCACAGATGCCAATTTCCTGGAAACCGTTGATATTTTGACGGTAAAAGAAGGCCGTATGTTTGCCGCTGATGACCGGAGCGTTGCCCTGCTCTCCAAGGGTGTGGCAGAACAGCTGTTTGACCAGGGAACCGCCCTTAATCAGCAGGTGACCATTGGCACAGCTACCTTTACGGTCATTGGTATCACGGAAGAAAAGTCGACAAGCTCTGTCTTTGGCTCCCAATTTGGCAGCCTGGTTGTCCTACCGTTTGCCGATGCCACGGCGCTCAATAAAGGTAAAGAGTCTATCAATCGCATCATTGTGAAGGCGGTCAACTCTGAGCAAGTGGCGCCAGTGAAAGAGCGGGTGCACACAACCATGCTGGCACTCCACAACGGTGAAGAAGATTTCTCCGTGTTGACCCAGAAAGACATCCTCAGCCTTTTCGATCAGTTCTTAAACTTGGCTACGGCATTAGTGTCTGCCATTGCTGCCATCTCCCTTATTGTGGGGGGTATCGGCATTATGAACATTATGCTGGTTACCGTGACTGAGCGGACACGGGAGATTGGGTTGCGGAAGGCAGTAGGCGCAACCCGTGGCGCTATCCTTGTGCAGTTCCTTACGGAGGCTATTGTGGTGACCTTGGTAGGTGGCTTGATTGGTTTAGGGATATCCATGTCCATTGGGGCGGTAGTGGCTGCCCAGACACCGCTTACACCAGTTTTCAGCATTCCTGTACTTGCCACTGCATTTGGTATATCAGTAGTGATAGGTGCGGTATTTGGCATTTGGCCTGCCCTCCGCGCGGCACGAAAAGACCCCATTGAGGCGTTGCGCTACGAGTAAAAGCACCTTTGCTGTTGACTCCGTTCAACAGGCTCCCGTACACTAGAGAAAAGGGAGGACCTATGTTCGTAACAGACATTGAGCGGTTGGGACTTACCGAGAAGGAAGCCAAGCTTTACCTGACCAGTCTTCGGATTGGGCCAGTCAGCATGCAGACGCTTGCTGCCAAGGCAAAGATTGACCGGGGAACGGCGTACCACGTGGCGAAAACATTGGGGCAGAAGGGGTTGTTTGGCCAGGTTGAAGGCGGGAAGCGTCCGCTTTTCAGTGTGACAAACCCCCAGCTATTTTATGATTACGTGGCAGAGCAGAAGAAGCAGGCGGACGAGCACTTTAGCGCTATGGAGCGCATGATCGATGACCTGAAGAGCCTGCACAGCTTGCACGCAGGACAATAGTTTTGTAGCGGTGGCGACTGGTTTGTGGTAGTACAGACCTACATCTTACGGTGTGGGTCTTTTGGTTCTACCAAGGGATTTTGAAAATTGGAGGAATAATGAGCATTGTGGCACGTAACTTTGTCCCTGAGACAGAACCTGAGTCTCCTTTTGACCAAGCGTTGCGGCAACTGGAAACCCTTGTTGGGGCTGGGCACGATTATAGCCCCTCGGTTGCGGAGTATTCGTATCCTTATCCGCGGCAAAAGAACCGTGTGGATAGCATTGTCTATCCATTTCTTTCCGACCTGCCACCGCTGGTTGGTTTGGACGGCAAGGTAACCAAGCAGTCATACCCCTTGCTGGCAACAACGCTTGCTGAGAGGTGTGGCGGCAGGTGGGTGCAAGAGCTTGTGGGTGATGATTTGGCACCAGACGACCAATCCTGGCGTACCATTCTGGAGTGGGAGCAGTTGGCTAGGCAAACGCCGATACTTCGTAGCGGCGAAGGGTTTGTTCGCTTCCATTCCTTCCCCATTTCGTACGGGGTAGATGATGCCAGCTATCGGCGTGACACCTTCAGGAAGCTCATGCCGAGTGAGCGAAAGCTG
>DATHWI010000050.1 GCA_035460805.1 Verrucomicrobiia bacterium
CTGTTATCCCCGGAGTACCTTTTATCCGTTGAGCGATGGCCCTTCCACGCGGGACCACCGGATCACTTTGGCCTGCTTTCGCACCTGCTCGACTTGTAGGTCTCGCAGTCAAGCCCCCTTATGCCAATGCACTCGACGCCTGGTTTCCAATCAGGCTTAGGGGACCATCGCGCGCCTCCGTTACTCTTTGGGAGGCGACCGCCCCAGTCAAACTGCCCACCAGACAGTGTCCCTCTCCTCGTCACGAGGAGCAGGTTAGATTTCAAAGTTTCCAAGGGTGGTATTTCAAGGTTGCCTCCACAAGAGCTAGCGCTCCTGCTTCAAAGGCTCCCACCTATCCTACACATGCAAACTCTAAAATCACTGCCAAGCTACAGTAAAGGTTCACGGGGTCTTTCCGTCTTTCTGCGGGTACTCGGCATTTTCACCGAGAATTCAATTTCGCGAGGCATGTGGTTGAGACACCGGAGAAGTCGTTACGCCATTCGTGCAGGTCGGAACTTACCCGACAAGGAATTTCGCTACCTTAGGACCGTTATAGTTACGGCCGCCGTTTACTGGGGCTTCGATTCTCTGCTTCGCTTGCGCTGACAAATCCTCTTAACCTTCCAGCACCGGGCAGGCGTCAGCATGTATACGTCGTCTTGAGACTTTGCACATGCCTGTGTTTTTGATAAACAGTCGCTACTCCCATTTCTCTGCGACCTGAAAAAGCTTGGGGATCAAGTCCTTACACTCTCTCAGGCTCACCTTTTCCCGAAGTTACGGTGATAAGTTGCCGAGTTCCTTAACCACGATTCACCCCATCGCCTTAGGATATTCACCCCACTCACCTGAGTCGGTTTACGGTACGGGCAGCATAGCCAAAGTCCGAAGCTTTTCTTGAGAACATGGCTCCTCTCACTTCCGCTGCAAATGCAGCTCGCATTCGCGCATCAGAGTTAATGTGCTGCGGGTTTACCTACAGCACCTCCTACACGCTTACACCTGAAATCCAATAACAGGCTGAGACTACCTATTCTGTCCCTCCGGACCCAATTCTATGTCTGGTAACGGAATATTAACCGTTTTGCCATCGGTTACGCCAATTGGCCTCACCTTAGGACCCGACTAACCCTGGGAGGATTATCCTTGCCCAGGAACCCTTGAGTTTTCGACGCTCGGGTTTTTCACCCGAGTTCAACGCTACTTATGTCAGCATGATCACTTGAAGTTCGTCCAGCTGCCCTAACGGTCAACCTTCAGCCTACGCTTCAACGCTCCCCTACCCCTGTCTTACGACAAGACAAAGCTTCGGTACCACACTTAGCCCCGTTGTATCTTCCGCGCAGAGTCACTAGACTAGTGAGCTATTACGCTTTCTTTAAAGGATTGCTGCTTCTAAGCCAACCTCCTAGTTGTCAAAGTAACTCCACAACGTTTACCACTGAGTGTAGATTTAGGGACCTTAGCTGTTGTTCTGGGCTCTTTCCCTCTCGACGTGTGACCTTATCACCCCACGTCTGCCTGCCAGGGTAGATATCAATGGCATTCGGAGTTTATCTGGGTTTGGTAATCCGGTAAGGACCCCTAGCCCAATCAGTGCTCTACCTCCATGATACAATTTACCTGACGCTATACCTAAATATATTTCGGGGAGAACCAGCTATCACCCAGTTTGATTGGCCTTTCACACCTAATCACAGCTCATCCAAAGAGTTTTCAACCTCAACTAGTTCGGTCCTCCACGCGGTGTTACCCGCGCTTCAACCTGGCCATGATTAGATCACCGGGTTTCGGGTCTATCCCTGCAGACTAAACGCCCTATTCAGACTCGCTTTCGCTACGACTCCACCTGTAACGGCTTAATCTTGCCTGCAAAGATAACTCGCTGACTCATTATGCAAGAGGTACGTGGTTGCCCATATAAAGGGCTTCCACTGCTTGTAAACTTACGGTT
>DATHWI010000051.1 GCA_035460805.1 Verrucomicrobiia bacterium
CCAGGAACCTGGTCTTCAATGACTACGTTTTTTCCAGTAGCCACAACTTTTGCAGGCTCTGGCGGGGAGGCGACCGCAACCACCTTAGTGGCTACAAAGCCCTTAATCTTATCTGCATCCACCGTAGGGTTCATGGCCACGCTTGTGCCGCCGCCAAAGAACAGGCTCCAAGCCTCTTTCACCCATCCCGTAGCATTGGCGCCATGTCCCAGCTTCCAGGCTTCATCCAAAGCGCTGTCTACCGGTACGGCAAAGCCAAGCTCTTCCGCGGTAGTAGTAATTTCTACCTCTGGATACTCCTCGGTTTCCGCGTCCTTAGGCTGGCTAATGTCGGGCATTGCTACCACTACGCTACGGGCCGTAGCCTTATCGACCACATCTTGAACCTTCTTTTTTGCCTCGTCACGGGACAAGCCACCAACTGCAACAGACCCTACTTTAATACCTGGGTAGTATGTGTCCTTGTGAGCATACGTAACACCCACGCCCACCATGGCAAGGAGGGCGAGTAATACGGCAATGAAAAAGGTTGTGTATTTAACCCCTTTGGGGATATTAAGCGCGGCCATGAAGATCTTCCAACTCCTTGATTACCATTCGCACTAGTTCTTTTGGATCATCGTTTATCACCACTCGCCCGTGCCCACGGTGGGCCTTTTCCATGAGGAGAGGAATATCGTCGATGATGCCACCGCTACCAGAAAGAATGCCGATTACTTTGTTTCGCTCAAAGGCATGTGTAAATTCGTGCAGGGTACCAATACGGCCGCTCACTTCAATGACGGCATCTGCAAAATCCACAAGCACTGTGTCCCTACCAGCATAGTCATATCCTGTGAAAAAAATAAAGTCATGGTGCTGAATAGGAAGCCGGTATTTCTTAGTGTGCTCAAGGATGGAGTTGGCGGGAGAAAAGCCAATCACCTGCCCATGTACCGATTTTGCGCCGCGGGCAGCGGCATATGGCACGCCGCTTGTAGCACCGGTAACAACAATGCCTCCGTGGATGGCCACCTGTTTGCCAACTTGGTAGCCAAAGTGCTCGCCCGTTTCCGCGGCTTCACCCGCAGCGGCTCCTGAGACAACAATTTTAGGGTCGAATAGCATAGTAGTTTTATTGTACCCCGGTTTGAACGGGTGGCGTTACTGGCTGAAAAGGGGAAACCCGGGGGGTTATACTCTCACGCACTGCGCTGGAGACTTGGTGAAGAAGCTGCTTAAGGAATGCCGGCTCCCCCTCCTCAAAGGCATTCGCCACTTCCGTAATGTATGTCTCCGCGTCGGAATTGTTGCGGTAAGACTTGATAGTTGAGACTACAGTGTCTGCAGAAAGTGGGTCCAGGCAGGCTTCCACAAACAAGTTATCGGAAAGGAACTTGAGGATATCCACAGGAATAGACTGGGCTTTTGCGGCGGCAGCAATCTCACGCGTACGGGCAGCAGCCGTTCCATTTATGACTGAATCCCGCGTCCAGACCTCGTTGAGCAAGCGGTAAACATCCAATGTACTTGCCCCAACTTGGGTGTACTTGGCACGACGGGTCACCTCTTCTGAGACAAGGACTTTTTGCAAGAAGTTTGACCGCATCATGTCCCAGAGCTGTGCTTCGCTTGTCTCCAGGAAACCGCCCTCGCCCAGGCTAAGGATGGCAAGGAGTTGGCAGTTAAACTCGTAGCGCTCAAAGTACGAAGCCAGCGTAGCAAGCTCCACGCAATGGGCTTCAGGCAAAAAGCCAAGCGAGCGATAAAAGTCCGCCCACTCATCCACTTCTGACTGGCTAGGCTCCCTGTCTGAATCGTAGGCCTCA
>DATHWI010000052.1 GCA_035460805.1 Verrucomicrobiia bacterium
TTGGCAGGAATCATTTCGCAACCTCTTTTAGTACGGCCAAGGTTGCCGCGCTGCGGTTCTCCCAGGAAAAGTCTTGGACCACCTTGTATTGCTCCTGTGCCTTACGGCTGCGCTTGAGTGCTTTTTTTACAGCCTTCACAAAATCACTCAGGCTCTTAGGGTCAAATGCTTCAAAGGTTGATGCTGGGATAGATTCGGAAAAACCATGGGCATTGTTGGTAATGGCAACAGGCGTCCCACAGGCATAGGCCTCCAAAGCCACCATGCTGAAAGATTCAACGAACGAAGGAAGTACAAACACATCTGCTGCCTGATACATGGTAGCCAGGTTTGCAGGAGCCGTATGAGGGAATATCCTTACGGATTCCTCTAAGCCATGTTTGGCGATTTCCCTGCGCACTTCCCCTTCCAAGACACCGTCGCCAACTATCCAAAGGAGAGCGCTTGGCATTTCTTTTTTCACCTCCAGCATCATTTCCACCAACACGAGGGGGTTTTTCATGGGGATAAGGCGGCCGGCAAACAACAATAACGGGATATCCCGGTCTACATGGCAGGCAGCCCGTGCCTTTTCTTGATCGCCTGGTTTAAAGACATCCAAGTCCAAGCCCACGGGCACCACAGATACATTGGCATAGCCATCTTTCCGTAACTCCTCTGCGTACTGCTCATTCACCGAAATGGTGGCATCTACTCTGCGAAGCAACCGAAGCTCCATCGCTTGCGGGCGGCCATGCATGGTAACCACTACTGGTATGTGGGTAAACCTTTTTGCCCACAACGCTGCCTGCAAAGAAATGACATCGTGCGCATCTATGACATCAAAAGACTTTTTATGTGTCACGAGGAAGAGGAACATGCCCATTGCATACACAAGGTAGTGCAGCGACCGAAGGATAAGGCCTAGCTTACCCTGCTTGCGCTCACCTACTTCCCTCAACCAATAAAAAATAGGGACGGTGTGGAAGGTAAAGTCCCGTGCAACAGGGTCCAAGGGACGGAGTATATCCCGTCCGCAAAAAATTGGCGCATGATGGCCCTGGCTTTTGAGTACGCGGGCAATATGCATCGGGTAGTATTCACCACCCCCATGGACATACCCAAAGTGCATTGCGGCAAACAGGATCCTCATGGGCGGTCCTTACGTTCCAAATGCCCTACCCAGTTCTTATGGGGGATAAAGTGGAAGTTAGGAAGCTTCACCTTTTTAGGGAGCCATTCAATTTTCTGGAATGGGAAATCAATCAAGGGATGCTTGCTAGCGAGCGGTGAGCGGCTCACCGTTTTGACCATGTTGATATCAAACCCCATAATTTCTGCGCAGGTAAAATCGACAGCCACTGGGTTTTCGCCAGCCACCAAAACGCCAATAGGCTTGTTCACCGGCATAAGGGGGCCATTCTTTTCACCTGCAACAAGGCCGTCAACCATGCACCAATACCGGCGCTGTTGTTCCTGCTGCAGCTCACCCTTGCGGTTAGCGTAGAGAACAGCGCGATTCAGGTCTATTACCATGCGCCACATGGTGTCGTTTTGATACCAGCTCCCCTCAAACACCTGCTCACCCTTTTTGGTAATAAAGTGAAAGGCCATGCGCGGCACAAAGAGGACAGCGCGCTTAATGAGGGCGCGGGCAGAATCCTCCTGCTGGATAAGCCAAGAGAAAACCTTCTTATGGATAGCACGCTTGGCGTACTCGTCCCCGCCTTCTTCACGGGACCCAGCGCTGTAGTGGGCCAGGCAGCTTTTGTGCGCCAAAATACCCACCAGGTTCTTCATGCTGCAGGTAAGCCCGCCTAGCCGGTGGGTCTTCAACTTTGACAGGTTAATGACCACATCGGCCTCTAGTACACGTCGGTTGATGAGATACTCGTGCTTCCCATGGTCGTGCCGCTCACGCATGCGCTTGCGGTCATAGTTAGGTGCACGGAGCCGTTCGATATCGACATCCGGAGCATCAAGCTCGCTCTCCGTACCCATGTCCACAATAATCCAGTCATCCGCAGAACCAATGGTCTCGTGTTTCCAAACAAAGCTTCCGAATGTCTTATGGGTGCGCTCCGTACGGAAATCTACTAACTCAACGTCTACCCCCTGCTTTTGGTAAAAGGAAATGATTTCCTGGATCCCGTTCACTTTTACGATTTTTTCAAAGTTGGCGGTCTGGATTGGTGCATCGCCCAGAATAATTTTCCCCTTGCCTTTAAGGGCAATGGCCACGTAGTCCATGGCAGCACGGATAACCGAGCCATGGGTCATGAGGGCATCCTGGTCGCCGCCAACATACGGTGCCTCGCGGACAAAGTTAGGCTTGATCACCACGGTGTCACCGGGCCGGACAATATCCTTAAAAGGGTTCCACTTTTTGGTGCCGAAATTTTCCTTGTCGTAGCCTAGGATATAGAACATTTCCCGCACCGCCGCATAGGCTGCGTTTTCCTTTTTGCTCAGAAGGCCAAAAGGGTACTCGGGGTAGGACTCACTGGGAGAGAACGGTGGCTTCTTAGGATAGGCCGCGGACTTAGGGTTATGAAAAAATCCTACTTCGCGACTAGAAACTACGGATTGGTTCATAACGTGAGGCTTCGTTCATATGCAGCGTTCAGTGTAGCAACAGTACGGCTCACGATAAAGTCTCGTTCAACCCGGGCACGGGCCTTTTTGCCCATTTCTTTTCTCATTTTTTCATCTTGCAGTGTTTGGTTAAGCGCCTGGGCCAATGCCGTTGCATTTCGGGAAGGCACAAATACCACCTCTTCCTCGGTGGCCACTTCCCTGTTTTCAGGAATGTCAGTAGTCACAATGGCGCATTCGGAAATCATCGCCTCAAGGAGTGCGTTGGACATCCCTTCAAAAAGAGTGGGGAAGACAAAGACGTCGCAGGTCTTAAGGAGGCGCGGCACATCTGACCGTACACCCAAGAAGCGGACTGAGTTGTCCAAGTCCGCCGCAGTCACCATACCCTTGATTTCCTGCTCTAACGGCCCACCACCAGCAAGCAAAAGGCGCGCTTGGGGAAACTTTTCAAGCACCTGGGGCCATGCCTCGATAAGGTAGGTGTGGCCTTTTTGGGCAAAAAACTTTCCCACCATAAGCACAGCGATATCCTCTTCAGACAACCCCAGTTCTTTCTTAGACAGGGGCTGGGC